>NZ_JBDNLG010000104.1:0-9650 GCF_047718355.1 Ethanoligenens sp. | reverse complement strand
CGGCGATAACAATATTGCTTGCGTGCGTACATAAATTATGGAAAATACGCCCATTGATTTATTTGGGTAAAAATAGTAATCTATATAAGATGTTTGTGTTGTTTGCTATGGACCATATCCACAAATACTGATTTGCGTTCTGGCTTACAATATCGTTTGGATCGCATTTTGCCATTGACCTGTAAAAGGATTTCACAGATGAATCAGGACAATAAAAAAATAAAAATTGCAGTTGCAGGAACAGGGTATGTTGGCCTGTCTAATGCAGTGATATTAGCACAGCATAACACCGTATTTGCTGTGGATATTGTTCCGGAAAAAGTCCAATTGATAAACGATAAAAAATCTCCTATTGTTGATAAGGAGATTGAAGAATATTTAGCCTGCCATCAGCTTGATCTTACGGCGACTACCGATTGGGAGGCCGCTTATCGTCAAGCTGATTTTGTGATTATCAGTACGCCTACGAATTATGATCCTGTGAAGAACTACTTTGATACAAGTTCTGTTGAGACTGTTATCAAACTGGTTTTAAAAGTGAACCCAAAAGCGGTCATGGTGATCAAGTCCACGGTACCGGTCGGTTATACACAAAGTGTGAGAGAAAAGTTTGATTGTCAGAATATTATATTCAGTCCGGAATTTTTACGAGAAGGCCGTGCATTGTATGACAACCTTCATCCCAGCCGCATCATTGTGGGCAGGCCGGGTGATGACGCGCGGATGGTAAAGGCCGCAGGGGCTTTCGCCGGTTTGCTTGCTGAAGGGGCACTAAAAGAAGACGTCCCGACATTATTTACAAATTTGACCGAAGCCGAGGCGGTCAAGCTTTTTGCCAATACATATCTTGCTCTCCGCGTTTCCTTTTTTAATGAATTGGATACTTATGCAGAAGTGCATGGCCTGAATACCAAGCAAATCATTGAAGGAGTCGGTCTGGATCCCCGTATTGGCAATCATTATAATAACCCTTCCTTTGGATACGGCGGGTACTGTCTGCCAAAAGATACCAAACAACTTCTTGCCAACTATCAGGACGTGCCAGAGAACATCATAGAGGCGATTGTGGAAGCGAACCGCACACGGAAAGACTTCATTGCGGAGCGCATATTGGAGAAGGCAGGATACTACAACGGGACTGCCGGAAGGGATGGAACGTCGGGTAAGCCAGTAGTAGTGGGTATCTATCGTTTGACCATGAAAGCGAACAGCGACAACTTCCGCCAGAGCAGTATCCAAGGCGTGATGAAGCGATTGAAAGCCAAAGGTGCGGAGGTTATTGTCTACGAGCCGACGCTGGCGGATGGCGAACTGTTTTTTGGCAGCAGAGTGGTGAATGATTTGGCAACGTTTAAGGCAAGCTCTGATGTTATTGTAGCAAACCGATATAATGTTGCGTTGGATGATATGAAAGAGAAGATTTATACCAGGGATTTGTATAGGCGGGATTGAATTTATTACATCTTTTCTTTTCCCCATTGTGCTGAACGTGGCGACATCAAATACCATCTGCGTAAAAGTGTATGTTAATGAGAAATTGGCACATAGTTTTGGCGGAAGCGATGGACAGCTCATAGGCCTTGGAAAGGCGACGGGAATGCCCCGACAATGCAAAGCTACGCTCCACGTTGCTCGCTTGCATCTATCGTTTTTATGCTTTGCGAATCAATACTGTCATAACTGGGTGTGGCATTTCGTTTTGCCGTCCGAGGCGTCTTTCTTGCAATCGCGTCAAGTACTTCTTTCTATCGTCCACTCAGTCGTGCACGCCGATACAAACTGTGTAAAAGATATTATGTTGCGCCTTTTAAGGTGCCACCACAAGCAATATGCCCTTATAGGGCTTGTTCAAAACCACCGGTTCAACCGGTGGTTTTGATTATGATGCGGATTTCTTGCGGGTAGCGCGTAGCATTCGAGCAAAAATCAGAACAGTTAGCCCTACAGCTGGAAACATAGATATTTTATTGAAATATTTTACACGCGTTTTTAGGCTGGGAAATTCATTGTCATTTTAGGCAAAGTATTCTATAATTAATCTTGGATGATTTATGTACAAGGTTACATGACAAATGCGCCGGAGGAAGCCATGCGTAACAAAGATTACAGACATATTGGGAAAAATGTAGGTCGGGCTGTCCGGCATGCCATTCGTTCTGGTAATATTGAAGAGGCTGGCCGGGCATTGGAAGATGGCGTTCAAGGATTGACCAATGATGTAAATCAAACGCTCCGTGATCTAAGCAATGCAGGCCGTCGGTATTCATTTATGAGAAATAACAGGTCATGGCAGGGCGATTTTCAAAACAGTGCGAACGGTTTCCAAGATCGATACGCGGGGACACCGCCTTCCTCTCAGCAACCGGGCATTCGGTCCGCTTTTCGCAGCCATATACCTGGTAGAATATCCGGTATCATCTGTTTGATTTTCGGTCTGGTGATCGGCATTCCGCTATTGATCTTTGATTTTGGAATGATTGCCGTTTTTGCGGCTGGTTCTGTGTCTTTTGCAATTGGGATCGTTGGAACCGTGATAGGAGCCGCCCTAACGGCGATTGCTTTTGCGATGGCGGGTTACGGGGGCGCGTTGCGTCGTCGTGCTCGTCGCTTTGCGCGATGTCGTGATGCGCTGAATGGCGCGGCCTTCTGCACGGTGGAACAACTTGCCGAGACCGTTGGGCAATCGATGGAGCGCACCAAAAAAGACTTGAAAAAGATGATTGCTTCCGGGGTTTGCCCGCAAGGACATCTTGATCGTAAAGAAACCTGTTTTATGGTAGACGATGCAACTTATGAAAGATATCTGGAAGCGGAAAAGGCCTATACAGCCCGACAGGCGGCTGAGCAGGACGAGAAGGCAAAGGAACAGGCCAGCCCAAAAGAAGCGGAACTTGCCGCTGCGAAAAAAGAAGGCAGGGCGTATTTGCAGCAGATTCATACCACAAACGATGCTCTCACGGGTGAGGAAATCACGAAAAAACTGGATCAGCTGGAGACGGTAGCGTCCCGAATTTTTTCGTGTGTGGAGCAGCATCCCGAAAAACTGCCGGAAATACGCCGCTTTATGCACTACTATATGCCAACGACCATAAAGCTGTTGAAAGCCTATGAAGAATTTGAAAAGCAAGCGGTGCAAGGCACAAATATCACTAAGACGAAGCAGGAGATCGAACAGGCGCTGGATACGATCAATCATGCGTTCGGCAATCTGTTGGATACACTCTATGCGGATGACGCGTTTGACATCTCCACGGATATTTCTACATTGGAAACGATGCTGAAGCAAGAGGGCCTGACGGGTAGTGACTTCGCCGATGCACCAGAGAACAACAAACCGTAAGCTGACAAGACCATGCTGAATACTGGAGGTTACTTATGAACCAGAATGAACTGCCAACTCCGGAACTTACGCTTGATTCGGCTCCGGAGCAATCCCCTTCCGCTCAAACCGTTTTTGCACAGACCGCTGTTGAAAAAGAAGCGGCGCCGCAGCCGCAGTTGACGCCGGCCGAGCAGAAAATGGTGGACGACTTTGCTGAAAAGATTGATCTGACCAATAGCCATCAGATTCTTCAATATGGTGTGGGCGCGCAAAAAAAGATGGCGGACTTTTCCGGGAGCGCGTTGGAGAACGTGCGCACGAAAGATTTAGGAGAAGTCGGGAAGATGCTTTCCGGCGTCGTCGCGGAGCTAAAAGGGTTTGATGTCGGTGAAGAGGAAAAGGGCTTTTTGGCCCGCTTTCGGCGCACAGGTAACAAACTGACGGCATTGAAAGCACGCTATGCAAAGGCTGAAGCCAATGTGAATCAAATTTGTGACGCACTGGAAGCCCATCAGGTGCAGCTTTTAAAGGATATTTCCGTTTTAGATAAGATGTATGAGGTCAATAAGACCTATTTTAAAGAGCTTTCGATGTATTTGCTTGCCGGTCAAAAAAGGCTAAGCACAGCACGCTCAAATGATTTACCCCTTTTGCAGCATAAGGCGCAGTGCTCCGGTCAGCCGGAAGATGCGCAGGCCGCGAATGATTTCTCCAATATGTGCAACCGTTTTGAAAAAAAGCTGCATGATTTGGATTTGACACGCATGATTTCTATTCAGATGGCTCCGCAGTTACGTCTGGTGCAGAACAACGACTTGATTATGAGTGAAAAAATCCAATCTACCATTACCAATACGATTCCTCTTTGGAAAAGCCAAATGGTGCTGGCAATGGGTGTGGAGCATTCTGTACAAGCGACTAAGGCACAGCGCGAGGTCACGGATATGACAAATGCCCTGTTGCGCAAGAACGCGGATACACTTAAGATAGCCACCATCGAAACGCAGCGGGAATCTGAGCGCGGTATTGTAGACATTGAAACACTGAAACATACTAACGAAACACTGATTTCCACATTGGATGAGGTGATGCATATTCAACAGGATGGCCGTGAAAAACGGGCACAGGCCGAACAGGAACTTAGAAAGCTCGAGTCTGATTTGAAGAATAAGCTGGTGCAGCTGCACTGATTGCGGCACTTGATTATACAATGAAGTTTAGAGTATAACGGACCACTCAAGAGATGATTTCCTGTTTTCGCTTAAGCAACTCGTCCGAAAACAATTGTTGCTGGACATTTTCAAATCCCAGTCGTGCGATTGTATCGGAGAAGCGTTCCCCTGTGCTTCCTTGGTCGCGAAACAAGAGGATAGCCTTTTCCACCATTGCAAGCACCTCTTCCTCAGAGGTGAGCAGCTTTTGCAGCGGTTGTCCCTGTGCAATTTTTTTGCCCCATCTTCCACCGATACTGATCAGGAATCCCGGCGTGCCCTTTTCAATGACATGAAAAGGGCATTTTCCGACGCATCGCCCACAGTGCAGGCAGCTTTTCGGATCAATATCGATGAAACCGTCCTTGAGTTTTGCCACATGCACCGGGCAAGCTGCTTCCACCTGACATTTCTTGCATCCCCGACACATCTCTGTATGCACATTGGGTACCAGTTGCCCCGTTATGCCCACATCGTTTAATGTAGGCTTGACACAGTTGTTCGGACATCCGCCAACCGTGATTTTGAATTTGTGCGGCAATTTTACCGTATGGTATCCTTTATAAAAAAGCTCGTAGATTTTTTGAGAAAGGGCGAACGTATCATACAAACCAAACTGGCAGGTAGTCCCCTTGCAAGATACGATGGGCCGCACAAGCGGGCCGGTGCCGCCGGTTTCTAATTCCGCTTGGCTTACGAAGTTTCGGAACGGTTCAATATCCGCAAAGCGAATGCCGCGAACTTCAATGGAAAGACGTGTGGTAAATTCCACCTCACCGTTTCCATATTTTTTGGCGGCTTCCGCAATTGCAACCATCTGTTCGGCGGTGATTTTACCGTTTGCTGTGATAATTCGCCCATTGAACCGATCCGTTCCCTTGTTGTGCAGAAAACCCAGAGATTTTACCTGCTTAATTTGTTCTAACGTGACAGCGTTTGTCATATTGTGTTCCTCTGGCAGTGAGCCGGACATGCTTTGTTAACGACCGTGGGTTCTTAATGTATATTGTAATGCTTGTATTTATAGATGTAAAATGCTAATATATTTATGATTTCATGTGTTTTTATCTATGTATGGGAGAAAGCAATATGACGGTAAGGGATATGGAGGTTTTTGTTTCCGTCGCGGAAACCGGACATATCGGTGCGGCTGCTAAAAAACTGTATCTTTCGCAGCCAACAGTGAGCCACGTCATCTTACAGATTGAAAAAGAATATCATGTCTGCTTGTTTGAACGGCTGTCACGAAAGCTGCATATTACGGAAACAGGGCAGGAACTTTTGCAGTATGCCAGACATATTTTGGTGAATTACAAGGAAATGGAGCGCTATCTTTATCATGCTGCCGAACAGTTAAAACTAAAAATCGGTGCCTCACTAACGGTGGGAAGTATTTTTCTGGCAGGAATGGTGTCACAATATGAAGTTGAAAACCCCAAAGTACGTATTCGGGTCGTCGTGGAAAACTCCAAGGACATTATCCGCAAAATTATAGAAGGTTCCCTGGATATGGCTGTAATTGAAGGAATGGTTTATTCGGATGAAATTGTTTCCAAAGAAATATATGAGGATGAAATGGTTTTGATCTGTGGCAAACGCCATCCGTTTGCCTCCTGGAAATCGGTTTGCCTGTCGGACTTGCAGAATATGGATTGTGTGCTGCGCGAAGAGGGTTCCGGTACCAGAGCTTTTTTAATAAATCTTGTGGAAAGTCATGGCATCCATATCGTGGAAAAATGGGTCTGCCATAGTTCCGATTCTATTATCAATATCGTGGCTGCCGGGCAAGGGATTTCTGTCCTTTCCAAATCTCTGCTGCTTCATACGGATGACGTGGTACAACTGCCAATTCGTGATTTTGAGCTGACAAGAAGTTTTCGTACCATCTATCATCGAGACAAATATATTTCTTCCGCGCTGAAAAATCTGATGGATGAAATCGAATGTTTTTTTGCAAATAAAAAAGACAAAATTGTCCAGGAAACGCCCAAACCTTAAAAATACCGTGTTGAATGTCGGTTGGAGAGCGCTTGGAAAACGGAGGAGGATATCGTAGATAGCAACCAGAGGGGTGCGTGATAAGTCTCTGCATTTGCTAGGAGCGTGCAACCACTGAGCAGCGAGGCATACGCTTTGCGATCGCATGTTTCCCGAATCATGAAGATATCTACTGGTATATACGGGATGCTATTTTTTCCTATACTTGTCGAAAACTATGTTTTTATGTTATAATCAATTGAAAACATGACGCTATAATAATCGGGGTCATATAGGGAGAGGACGAAATTGGGAGTCAGGAAAGCGATTATCCCTGCAGCAGGACTGGGGACACGCGTACTACCGGCATCTAAGGCTATTCCCAAAGAGATGTTGCCGTTAGTAGATAAACCTGCCATCCAATATATTGTAGAAGAAGCAGTTCACGCGGGAATTGAAGACATCCTTATTATAACAAACCGCAACAAAACCGTCATGGAAGATCATTTCGATTGCAGCCCAGAATTAGAGCAACAGCTGGCAGCGACAGGCAAATTGGACAAACTGGAGATCGTAAACAATGTGTCCAATCTGGCCGATATTACATATATGCGACAAAAAGAGACACTTGGTCTTGGACACGCGGTGCTTTGTGCACGTCCGTTTGCAGGAAATGAGCCTTTTGCGGTATTGTACGGCGATGATGTCATTGTAAGAAAAAGTCCGGCGATTGGTCAACTTTGCAAAGCGTACGATGCGTATCATATGGGCATAGCAGGTATTAAACAGGTGCCTGAACAAAATATTAATAAGTACTCTTCCTTAGCTGTTGAACCGATGCACGACCGTTTATTCAAAATCACAGATATGGTAGAGAAACCTCAAACCCCAGATGAAGTGCTTTCTTTGTACTCCATTTTGGGGCGTTGTGTGTTGCCTCCAGAGATTTTTGATATTTTGGAAAAGACTCCATTTGGTGCAGATGGAGAGCTTCAGCTTACGGATGCCATGCGTACTTTGACCCGCACAAAAGGCATGGTGGGCGTCGATTACGAAGGTGTGCGCTATGATATGGGGAGCAAATTGGGTATAATGAAAGCAGCCGTGGAAGCAGCTCTCGTACATGATGAAATCGGAGCGGAATTTCGTATATATGTGAAACAGCTTGCAGAGACGCTTTGATTTTGGCTGATTGCTACCATTAAATAGAGGAATTAAGAGATAAATGAAAAAGTATGATTATTTAATTGTGGGCTCAGGATTATTCGGTTCTGTGTTTGCACACGAGGCAAGGGCACATGGGAAAAAGTGTCTCGTGATTGATAAAAGAGCCCATTTGGGTGGGAATATCCATTGCGGACGTATCAATGACATAGATGTGCATACATATGGTGCGCATATTTTCCACACCAATAATACGCGTGTGTGGAATTATGTAAACCAATTTGTTCATTTCAACAGATATACCAATAGCCCCATTGCCAACTATAAAGGCGAGATCTACAATCTTCCTTTTAACATGAATACATTTAATAAACTTTGGAACGTCATTACACCGGATGAAGCGCAGCAGATAATCGCCAAACAGCGAGAAGAAGCAGATGTTACAGTTCCACATAATTTGGAAGAACAGGCAATTGCGTTCGTTGGAAAAGATATTTATGAAAAATTGATCAAGGGCTATACGGAAAAACAATGGGGGCGCCCCTGCAAAGAATTGCCGGCATCTATTATAAAAAGAATACCTGTACGTTTTATTTATGATAATAATTATTTCAATGATATTTATCAAGGAATCCCGATTGAAGGCTATAATGCCCTGATTGACCAATTTTTAGATGGCATTGATACACAAGTGAATGTAAATTATTTTACAGATAAAGCGTATTATCAATCACTGGCGGAGAAGGTTGTCTACACTGGTGCGATCGATGAATTTTATGAGTACTGCTATGGCGAATTGGAGTACCGCAGTCTAAAATTTGAGACAACCACATTGGATATATCAAATTATCAAGGCAATGCTGTAGTAAATTATACAGATGCCGAGACACCGTATACAAGGATTATTGAGCACAAACATTTTGCTTTTGGGCAGCAAGAGCATACCGTTATAACCAAAGAGTACCCTGCGGAGTGGCAGCGCGGAACAGAGGCATATTATCCAATCGGTAATGAGAGGAATTTGCAACTGTATGCACGGTATCAAGAACGGGCAAAACAGGAAAAAAACATTCTGTTTGGCGGAAGGCTTGCGGAATATAAGTACTATAATATGGACGCGGTGATTGAGAGCGCACTGCGTGTGGCTGACAGGGAGTTTTAGCTCATGACAGACATAAAGATATTGATAGCAGCACATAAGCCCTACTGGATGCCAACAGATGATATCTATTTTCCAATCCATGTTGGCAAATATGGAAAGCAGGATTTTGGTTTGGCTGGTGATGACAGCGGTGAGAATATATCATCCAAAAATCCAAATTATTGCGAGCTGACCGGCGTTTACTGGGCATGGAAAAATTTAGATGCTGACTATATTGGATTAGCGCATTATCGCCGGCATTTTACCATGCACAAATTGAGTGGATCATCAGAAACGAAGAAAAAATATGTATTAAGCCGTGGACAATTAGAATCCCTCTTGAAGGGTGCAGATATAATTGTACCGAATAGACGAAATTATTTCATTGAAAGCAACTATTCACATTATGTTCATGCACACCGTCAAGAGGGATTAGATAAGGTATGCGAGATTATTAGGCGGCGGTATCCAGCTTGTACGGACGCCTGTAAGCAAGTAATGCACCGTAGCTGGGCGCATATGTTCAATATGTTCATTATGAAGAAAGAATACTTTTATCAGTATTGTGCGTGGCTGTTTGATATTTTAAGCGAAGTGGAAGAAACTGTTGATATATCTGATTATTCAGCGAGTGAAGTGCGGATTTATGGGTATCTGAGCGAACTGATGCTGGATATCTGGTTGGATGCTAATCGTTTAAAATATAAAGAAATCCCGGCAATGTATATGGAAAAACGTAGTTGGGTAGTGAAAGGATCTCAATTTATAAAGAGAAAATTTGTTTCAAACATTAACTTGATGATTTAAAATAGGAGAGGTTCATAATATAGAGATG
>NZ_JBDNLG010000103.1:0-9777 GCF_047718355.1 Ethanoligenens sp. | reverse complement strand
TTCGCGGTCAATTTCACAGATGCTGATTGGGCGGCGCAACGTAAACCCACCGCACCGGATGCCCACAAATTGACCGGCTTTAGCGGTTTCCGCCTGCGGTGCGGAGACCCAGACATCATACACACCCGCGGCGCTGTTTTCTTTTGACAAAACCGGACAGGGAACAGCGGAAATCGTCATCATCAAGGTCTCCTCCCGTCGAATAAAACAAGTCCTATTTTTTCAATTTTGCAATGTCCACCAGCGACACATCCGCCATGTTCTTGTTCATTTCCAGACAAGCCGCAAGTGCATTGGCTGTATCCAGCGAGGTCAGGCAGGGGATCGAGCGTTCCACTGTTTTGCGGCGGATACGCACATCGTCGAGCTGCGGCGCGCGTCCTGTGGTAGCGGTGGAGATCACATAGTCGATCTTGCCGCTTTCGAGCAGGGTATCGATATTCGGCTCCGGTTCGCCCAGCTTGCGCACCGCATTTGTCGCCACCATGTTGCTGTTGAGTGTGAGCGCCGTACCCGCCGTGGCATAAAGCGTGTAGCCCAGCTTGGCAAATTTCTCGGCGACTGGAATGATTTCCTGCTTGTCACTGTCCTTGACAGTGATAAGCACATTGCCGTGTTTGCCTTTTAACCGATAACCCGCCGCCGTCAGTCCTTTGAGTAATGCTTCATCGAACGTTTTGGCAAGACCCAGTACTTCACCGGTCGATTTCATTTCCGGACCGAGCAGGGTGTCCACACCGTGCAGTTTGGCAAAACTGAACACCGGCACTTTTACCGCGATATAATCGCCTTCCGGCCACAATCCAGTGCCATATCCGAGGTCTTTTAATTTTTGTCCGAGCATACAGCGCGTGGCAAGGTCAATCATCGGCACGCCGGTCACTTTGCTGATATACGGCACGGTGCGGGAAGAACGGGGGTTGACTTCGATGACATACACGACCTCATTATATACCACGAACTGAATGTTGACCATTCCAATGACATCCAGCGCCTTGGCCAATTTTTCGGTGTATTCCAACACGGTTTTGCGTATCGCCTCCGAGAGGGTCTGTGCCGGATAAACCGAAATAGAGTCGCCCGAATGCACACCCGCGCGCTCGACGTGTTCCATGATGCCGGGAACAAGGATGTCGTCGCCGTCGCAGATGGCGTCTACTTCCACCTCTTTACCCATGAGGTATTTGTCGACCAACACGGGGTTTTCAATACCGCGCGCAGTGATAATGCCCATATATTCCGTTACGTCGGAATCGGCATAAGCGATAATCATATTCTGCCCGCCCAGCACATAGGATGGGCGCAGCAACACCGGATAACCCAGTGCACGGGCAGCTTCCAGCGCCTGCTCGGTTGTAAGCGCCGTGTGGCCGGCAGGGCGGGGAATCCCGCATTTTTCCAAAACCGCGTCGAAACGCTCCCGATCTTCGGCTTCGTCCACACCGTCCGCGCTGGTGCCGAGGATGCGCACGCCGTTTGCCGCAAGGTGGTTCGCCAGTTTAATGGCGGTCTGTCCGCCAAACTGTACCACCACGCCCCACGGTTTTTCGGTGGCAATAATATTATCCACATCTTCCGGCGTCAGCGGGTCAAAATAGAGGCGATCACCGGTGTCGAAGTCTGTAGAAACGGTCTCCGGGTTGTTGTTGGCAATCACCGCTTCGTAGCCGGATTCACGCAGCGCCCAGACGCAATGCACCGAACAATAATCAAACTCGATGCCTTGACCGATGCGGATGGGTCCGCTTCCAAACACCAACACCTTTTTCTTGCCGGTGGCGTGCTCTTCCAGATACTCCGCCGCTTCGTTCTCCTCATCCCATGTCGAGTAGAAATACGGTGTTTCAGCGGCAAATTCGGCGGCGCAGGTGTCCACCATCTTGTAGACGGCATGACGCTTTTTGAGGATGGTCTGCCCGGACAGGCGCTCGATGTCGCTGTCCAGAAAACCGCATTTTTTAGCTTCGAGGTATCTTTCATCGGTAAGCGTACGGCTTTGCAGTCCCTTTTCCACGGCGGCAAGACGCGAGAACTTATCAAGAAACCAGCGGTCAATCTTTGTAACAGCAAAGATATCGTCCGCAGAGATGCCGCGTTTGATTGCCTCATACACGACAAAAATGCGCTCATCATCTTGATTGTGCAGCAGTCCGCGAATCTCATCGTCGGTCATTTTGGCAAGTTTCGGCATGGACATGGTGGTCAGCTTTAGCTCAATGGAACGCACTGCTTTCATCATCGCCAGTTCGAATGAATTGCCAATCGCCATCACTTCACCGGTCGCCATCATCTGGGTACCCAGTGTGCGGCGGGCATAGACGAATTTATCAAACGGCCATTTGGGGAACTTGACCACGCAGTAGTCGAGCGTCGGCTCAAAGCAAGCGTAGGTCTTGCCGGTAACGGCGTTTTTAATCTCGTCGAGCGTGTAGCCGATGGCAATCTTCGCCGCCACTTTGGCAATGGGATACCCAGTCGCTTTAGATGCCAGTGCCGAGGAACGCGACACACGCGGGTTGACCTCGATAACGGCGTATTCATAGCTGTCGGGATGCAGAGCAAGCTGCACATTGCAGCCGCCCTCCACGCCCAGCGCCGAAATGATGTTCAGGGAAGCGGAACGCAGCATCTGATAATCTTTATCGGACAGCGTCTGCGACGGCGCGACCACGATGGAATCGCCGGTATGAACGCCCACCGGGTCAATGTTCTCCATGTTGCAGACCGTAATAACATTTCCCAGGGAATCCCGAATCACTTCATACTCGATTTCTTTCCAGCCTGAAATGCATTTTTCCACCAAAATTTGATGGATACGGGACAAGCGCAGACCATTGGTAGCAATATCGATCAATTCCTCGCGGTCGGATGCGATGCCGCCGCCGCTCCCGCCAAGGGTATATGCCGGACGGATAATGACCGGATAGCCGATCTCCTCCGCGAATGCCAGTGCATTATCCAAAGACTCCACAACCTCTGAGGCGATGCACGGCTCCCCGATAGAAAGCATGGTGTCTTTGAACGCCTGCCGGTCTTCCGCTTTGCGGATGGTCTCCGGGCGGGTACCCAACAGACGCACACCCGCTTTTTCAAGGAATCCTTCCTCCGCAATCTGCATGGCGAGGTTCAGCCCTGTCTGCCCGCCGAGAGTGGGCAGAATGCTGTCCGGTTTCTCAATCTCGATGATACGCTCCACCACTTCAGGGGTCAGTGGTTCAATATAGATCTTGTCGGCCATCAGCTTGTCGGTCATAATAGTGGCCGGGTTGGAGTTGACCAGCACCACTTCGATTCCTTCTTCTCGCAGCGCCCGGCAGGCCTGTGTGCCCGCGTAATCGAACTCTGCGGCCTGTCCAATCACAATTGGGCCGGAACCGATGACCAGCACTTTATGGATAGCGGGATTTCTAGGCATGTTGCAGATTCCTTTCCTTCATCAACGAGATAAATTCATCGAACAGATAAGCCGAATCGCGTGGCCCCGGCGAAGCCTCCGGATGGAACTGCACGGTAAAGACCGGCGCGTTTTTGTAGCGCACGCCCTCTACGGTACCATCGTTGAGGTTGACATGGCTAACCGCGCCCTTTTCCGCACCGATGCTGCCGTCCACCACCGCATAACCGTGGTTCTGGCTGGTGATATAGGTACGCCCGTGCGCAAGGTCTTTGACCGGATGGTTTGCACCGCGATGCCCGTACTTGAGTTTTTCGGTACGGCCGCCCTGTGAAAGCGCCATCAATTGGTGCCCCAGACAAATGCCGAAAATCGGGATACCGCTCTCAAACAGGCCGCGCAAGTTCTCAATCTGCGTGGCGCAGGCAGACGGGTCGCCGGGGCCGTTCGAGAGCATAATGCCGTCGGGATGCGCCGCCAAAACGGTGTCGGGCGCGGTACTGGCAGGGTAGACCGTAACACGGCAGCCGCGCGAGACCAGACTGCGCAGAATGTTATATTTATAGCCATAATCAAACAGGGCCACCCGCAGACCATCTTCCGGTCCATCGGTGAATGCCTGCTCCACCGTCACAGCTTCGACTGCACCGGTGATTGTATACTTATTGATTTTTGCGAGCAGCGCATCTTTATCTGCAAGGTCGTCGGTGATGGCACCGTTCATCACGCCATGCTCGCGTAGCAGGCGGGTAAGATGGCGTGTGTCAATGCCGCACAGACCGACCACTCCTTGTTTTTTCAAAAATGCGTCCAATGTGCCGTTGCTGCGAAAGTTGCTTGGCGCGGCACAGTTTTCACGCACGATGTAGCCCCGCACCCACGAACGGCTGGACTCCTCATCTTCATCGTTCACCCCGTAATTTCCAACCAGCGGATACGTCTGGGTAACGATTTGTCCATAATACGAGGCGTCGGTCAATGTTTCCTGATAGCCTGTCATACCGGTGTTGAACACCGTCTCGCCGATGGACGTGCCTCGTGCCCCGATGGAAATTCCCTCAAACACGGTGCCGTCCGCCAACAACAGGTATGCTCTGGTCATGTGTAACTCCTTTTCTTCAACCTTTTCCGTCCGGCATTTGCAGTTTTTAATCGCACTCCGGGACTTGCCTATCTATTTTGCAACACAGCGTTCAGGTTTTCTTTCATCCGCAGCGCTTCGCGGCGCGCCGCTCCCGCAAAATCCCGCTCATCGCATTGTTCTTTCTGCCAAGCGTAGAGGATGGCGCGGGAGCTATTGATGATTGCACCGTCCCCGTTTTCATCAAACGCAGGTGCGACATCTTTTGCACCGCCGCCCTGCGCACCATATCCCGGCACCAGAAAGAATGTGTGCGGCAGCTTTTGCCGCAGTTCGGCAAGCTGGGAGGGGTAGGTTGCGCCTGCCACCAACCCCACCATACCATACCGTCCTTTATTGGCGGACAACGACAGAAGCGACGTGCCGCCTTCTGCCATCTGACTCCAATGCTCGCACAAGTCGCCGAGCATTGCGTAAACCGGTTCGCCGTCCACCAGCTTGTCCTGAATCTCTCCAGAGGACGGGTTAGACGTCTTGCCCAGTACAAAAATGCAGGTGTCCCGTGCCTTGCAGACTTCCAAGGCGGGTAATACGCCGTCACTGCCAAGGTAGGCGTTAATGGTGAGCGCATCCGCACCAAACGGCGTAAGAATGGAACCATCCACTTCTACTGTCCCAAGGTGCGCGCGCGCATAAGCAGACATGGTGGTGCCGATGTCTCCGCGCTTGCCGTCGGTGATGACGAACAACCCCTTTTGATGGGCATACGCAATGGTTTCGGAAAGGGCCCGCATCCCCGGCCAGCCAAGCAGTTCATAATATGCCGCTTGTGGTTTGACGGCAGGGACGATATCGCAGAGTGCATTGATAATGGCTTTATTGAACTGCCAAACCGCATCAGCAGCGGCCTCCAATGTTTTTCCATACCGTTCGATTGCCTGTCTACACAAAAAAGAGGGTAATTTAGAAAAATCGGGATCTAACCCCGCCACAGTTGGATTTTGACAGTCTGCTATTTTCTTTCGCAACGTTTGGATTGACAAACAATCATCTCCCCTGACGGGCACAGCCCGCGTCTAAATTCAGACAAAAGCATCCGGTCATGTTTTGGAAAAAACAATATTTCCGTCCGAAATGGTGTAGCGCACAATGCCATAAAGCATCATCCCTTTGTACGGCGTGTTGTGGGATTTGCTGTGTAGAGCTTCCGGCTGCACCGTCCAAGAGGCACAGGGGTCGAACAGTACAAAGTCGGCGCGTGCTCCCACTTGCAATGTACCCACGTCGATACCCAGCAGTTTTGCAGGCTCACTTGACATTTTACGGATGAGCTGCGGCATGGAGAGATGCCCTGGCCGCACCAGATAGGTGATGCCTACTGCAAGAGAAGTCTCCAGCCCCACCACACCGTTGGGAGCTGTCAAAAAGTCAGCCTTTTCCTCAGCGGTGTGCGGTGCGTGGTCGGTGACGATTGCGTCAATGGTTCCATCTTGCAGCCCTTCAATGACGGCGGCAACATCTTCTTTTTGACGCAGCGGCGGGTTCATACGGTAATCGGCGTCCCGTGTGTCAAGCAGGCTGTCATCCAGACTGAAATAATGCGGGCAGGTCTCGCAGGTGATAGGCGCGCCGCGCCGTTTCGCGTCCCGCAATAACGCCACAGTGAACCGGCTGCTCACATGCGCGATATGCACCGGTGTACCCGTGCTTTCAGCCAGTACTGCCTCACGGGCAGCGTGTGCCGCCTCGGCCGCGGCGGGAATACCCGGCACGTCCAGCCGTGCAGCCGCAGTGTCGCTGACGATTCCTTTACCTGCAAGGCTCATATCCTCACAATGTGAAATCACCCGTTTGCCGAGCGTATGCGCCTTTTGCATGGCTGCAAGCATCTGTGCCGCATCCCGCACTGGATGACCATCATCCGAAAAGGCCACCGCACCTGCCTCCGCCAAGCGTTCAAAATCCGCCAGCTCTTTTCCGGCCTGCTCTTTGCTCACCGCCGCGATTGGAAATACACGCACACCGGTCGTTGCCGCCTGTTCAATCTCATAGCTAAGTATTTCCGGCTTGTCTGCGGCAGGAGACGTATTCGGCATCGCGGCAAGCGCAACAAAGCCACCCGCTGCCGCCGCCGCACAGCCTGACTTGATGGTTTCCTTGTGCGTCTGCCCAGGATCACGCAGATGCACATGCATGTCTACCAGACCCGGTGCAAGAAAAAGCCCGCGTGCATCCAACACCACCGTATCCATTGGCGCCGCCATGCTGGTGCCGGAAGTAGCGATGGAAGCAATATGCCCATCTTTCACCAACAAGTCGCACATGCCTGCGTATTGGCCCTCTGGATCGACCAGTGTCGCATTTTTTATCAGCAACAAATCATTCATGTGCTCTCTCCATCCTCACAGATTACTACACGGTTTTCGCCATCAAATTCCGTCACGCGCACGGCTACCGTTTCATTGCGCGAGGTAGGCACATTTTTTCCAACAAAATCGGGGCTGATAGGCAATTCCCGGTGGCCACGGTCAATCAGAACCGCCAGTTGCAGGCTATCCGGTCGCCCTCTATCCATGATAGCGTCGATTGCGGCGCGCACGCTGCGTCCGGTAAACAACACATCGTCTACCAGCACCACCCGTCTGCCGGTCACTTCAAAAGGAATATCTGTATCCAATGAGGCATCCACTTTTTTGGGCGCAATATTTTTTTCATCCAGATCGTCCCGATACGGCGTAATGTCTAAAAAACCGGTCAACACCGAAGTGCCCTCGATATCAGCCATTTTTTCCGCTATGCGAGCCGCAATCACCGCGCCGCGCCGTCGGATGCCGATGATGCAGACATCCGATGTGCCATGGTTGCGCTCCACAATCTCATAGGAAATGCGTGCCGTGGCGCGGGAAATGCCTTTTTCATCCATGATTTCCGCCTTGATTTTCTGCATCTCCGCATCCTCTCAGGATATTTATACACAATATTTGTATTTTTATACATGCATTGTGTATAAAAATACGGTCCAGGTTCGTCCCGGGCCGTTGAATGTACCGATTGGTATTGTATGCGCTCGATCATCCAACCCTTTCCAGCCTCACGGGGCCGGTTTAAAAGGCGAACTGTTACGGATATCATCCGCTAATCAACATTGCAATATATTTTTCTCAGTATACACCATGAATCAAAAAATGTCCATAGAAAGCCGCAAAAAACACAGGCGTCAAAGATTACCGTTACAAGCGGCATTGGCAAAAAGCATCCTCATGACCGCGCCGCATTTTTGGCGATGCGGACAAAGCAAAGTGCGAGTGCCGCAATCGCACAAATACCGCAAAATACAAAGACCAGTGAGAAACCATGCAAAAACGCATGTGCATTCATACCGCCTGAAATGGAGTTGACGTTCAGCCCGGCGGTAAACGAAAAAATGAGAACGGAAAAGGCGGTGCCCGAAACAAACCCGACGTTACGGAACAACGCATTGATTCCGCCGGCAATGCCAAGTTGAGCGGGCGGTACGGCATTAAAAACATCAGAATTGTTGGGGGATTGGAACAACCCGTTTCCCACGCCGAGAACAGCAAGCGCCAAGATTACGATCCATAACGGCGTTCCCTGCCGAATGAATGCCAGCAAAAAAAGCGCAACCATAGAAAGCCCTGTCCCCATGGCAGTTAGCGGTTTGGTCGACATCCGATCCGCCAACCGCCCGCTCAACGGCGACACCACAGCCATCGTGATGGGATAGATAGCGACAATAAGACCGGCGTGAAACGCGTCATACCGCAGCAAATCCTGCAAATAAAATGGAATGAACAGCAAAGTAGCGCTCAAGGCAATAAAAATCAAAAAGCCCTGTAACAGACCCAGAGTAAACGAACCTTTACGGAAAAGCCCCATATGCACCAGCGGATACGGACTGTGCCGTTCAACCTGAACAAAACCAAAAAACGCTCCTGCCGAAATCAGAACTGCCGGCAGCAGCCAGATGGGCTGAATACTGCCCTGTTGTGCCAAAAGCAGCGTTAAAAACAGCACCAGCATCCCAATGGAAAAAAGAGCGGTACCTTTCCAATCAAAAGACGTCTTTTCGGGTTTTTCCTCTTGGGCAGGAAGCACATAGAAAGACAGGATTGCCGCGCCGACGGCAATTGGAACATTTATGACAAAAATAGATGGCCAGCGGAATGCGCTGACCAAAATGCCCCCTAAAAACGGCCCGGTCAGGCTGCCCAGCGCAACCATCATGCCAACCTGCCCCAGTGCGGCTCCACGTTCACCCGGCCCAAATGTGCTGGTTACAATACCCTGACTGAGCGACATCATAGCGCCCGCTCCCACTGCCTGAATAATGCGGGCAAAGATCAGAAAATCGAGCGACCTCGATAGACTGCACAATGCAGAACCGGCGGCGAAAAAAAGAAAGCCCGCAATGATTACGCCCTTTTTTCCGCGCAAATCCGCTAATTTTCCCCATAAGAGCAACAGTAATACAATTGCCAGCAAATATGCAGTCGAAACCCACTGCACTGCGCTGATAGATACATGCATCTGTGCGGAAATATCGGGCAATGCAATATTTACAATACTGCCATCCAGCGTTGCCATAAACGCTTCCACACAGGACACCCCTAAGATTAAACGCTTCCTGGTTTTTGAAAGTTCCAAAATATAAGATTTCTCCTTTTTGTTCTTTTGCTATGCGTCGAAAAATATGATTGTCTAAAGCGTCCTTATTCTTTATCCTTTTCCTTCCGCAGAAAGAATCCTGTGCAGCAGTTGATTGAGTAATTTTCGGTCATCACCCAGCCGCCCAAAATATTCCTCATCAATCCGCCTGACCACTGGCAAGACATTCTGAAATTTCAAACGTCCTTGTTCTAATAAATAGACCGCACTTGCCCGCGCATCGTTTGGGTTAGGAGTGCGTTTCAAAAATTGCTTGCGTTCAAGCGTATGCAGGATGCCGCAAACGGTCATCACATCCATTCCGGCGTTTTTAGCGATTTCTGCTTGTGTAGCAAACGATTTTTCCCGCACCAAGTAATCTAACGAAGCCAAAACGCTGAACTGCGGATGTGTAATATCCAGCTCCCGGAGCTGTTTTTTGATTTCAGCATGCCATCTATTATAGGTTTGATTAAACAGATAGCCGGATGATTCCTCATTTTCTTCTATATCATTCGAAATATTCGTTCACTTCCGATCCTTATGTATCGCCCCAAAAAGTGATATAACCGATTTTGGGCCGGAAATAAGCGCACCCAGTACCGATAGAATATATTATAAGTGTACATATAATATG
>NZ_JBDNLG010000102.1:0-10203 GCF_047718355.1 Ethanoligenens sp. | reverse complement strand
TGTCAACGCTGTTGATAAATTCGTATTTACGCACAATAGGTCATTGCCTGCTCATAAGCCCGGTTGATCTCTTTCATGGCAGCTTCGCTTCCGCCAACATCCGGGTGCGCGTGCATTGCCATCAGGCGATATTGATGTTTGATTTCTTCTGCCGTGCATGACGCGGTATCCATGCCTAAAATGCGAAAGCAGTCCGGTACCAGCTGCGCATGGGGTTCCGGTTTTGGCGTTTCGTGTTCGGATTGCGATTGCGAGGAAGAATCAGAAGATTTGTAAGACCCGGAAGTCTCATCCGAATCTGGAATCTTCTGAAGCAGCCAGTCAAGCAGCAAAATCAACGGAAACAGAAGCAACAGCAGCAAAGCCCCAAGGATTTTTAAAACTTTTAAAAATATACGCATATCATTTCCTCCAGACGTCATAAGTGTTCTTCTGTCCCTATGTTAGACCGCTGAATAAAAACCGTCAATGTTGTCGAATGGGGAAAATCATCTGGATTGATCGGGTCTTTGGGGCGGCTTGTGTTGCTTCGGGTGCTACGTCGTCTCGCAAAAAAGCGTTACCGCGCCTTTTCCGGGTTCACCAACGCTTTTTCTGGTTGTGCTTTAGAAGCAATCTTTTCCTGATTGGCGTGCAATTTTTTCAAAAGAGAAGGTTTCTTTTCCGCCGCGTTGGCAAGCCGGTCCGCATTTTGTGCATATACCATCACACGCCCTGTGACGGATTCCATCTTATGAACCGCCTTGAGGGTGCCATGCATCAGACCGGAAACCGACTGGGCACCGGATGAAATCCCTTTTTGATCGATCTCTTTGCGCTCTTTTCCAACCAACACACGCAAGGCGTTGTCGCGGTGTGCGTCCGCACGGTAGAATTCTTTGCCGACCAGTTCCACGCGATTGATGCCGGACTCCAGTACTTTGGAAGCGCCGCCAATCAGGTTTTGCAGATGCCCCAGCTTCTCCGGCAGATCGGCAAAATTCAGAAATTTTCCGATCATGCCCCATCCGGCGCTTTTGGCGCGGCTTACAGCATTTTTTGCGGCATTCACAATCGCAGACTTGACGGTGTGCAGTCCCTCTTTTACCTTGCCCAGCGCGCTTTCACCGCCTTGAACCACTTGTTGAAGCACCTCATCCTGTTTGGGAGAAATAGATCCTTTTAACGCGTTAATCTGCCGTTTCATCGTATTGAGCTGTGCGAAAGCGGCGTTTAACTGCTCTTCCATGGTATCAACCGACTGCATTAGATCAGCCACATTGGCAAACTGTTTCGCATTGTGCGCACTGGAAAGTCCGGTGAGCAGTTCGACCATAGCCGGTTCTCGAATGATGGATGACTCCGGTAATGACGGTTTTTGGGTCTCTTCCGCGCGCGCAATTGCGGTGTCCACTTTTGCGGTTAGTTGCGCAGAGCCGGGAAACTCTTTGAGATTTAAAAGGAGCAGGTTTTGCAGTACTGTTTGGATGGTCTTCATTTCGTTCAAACTTAGATTTGGTGCAGCTTCCGACCGTACTTTTGCTGCCAGATCTATTGCTTTTTGAGCCGCGCCCGTGTCCACGCCGCGCGGTTGCGCAATGGATTCCAGTGCATTGCTGAGTGCACTTTGCTCTTTTGGGGTAAAAGACAGCTTTACGGTTTCCGCTTCCTGTTTAACAGTCGGCGCAGCAGGGCGATTGTTTTCCGTTTGCGCCATCGCGGTATCCATTCGATCAGCGATACGCTGCGGGTCTGTGGACGCGACACCTTCCATGTTCTTGCCCGCCTCCATGACGGCGACACGGATGATTTGCATTTCCTGCGTGGATAAATTCGGGGAGGCGGAAACGCGGAGCTTTGCGGACAGATCATCTTGCTTAAGCGCATCGAGTGCGCGCTCTATTGTGTTTTTTTCCTCAACAGTAAAAGTCATTTCCATAGTGATTCCGATTCCTTTCACATTGCTTTTTGATTTCCTGCGGTCGTCAGAATTTGCCCCCGGTGCTGGCACTGGCTTTCATCGGCGTGGACATGGGCATGATATTTAAAAATGTATAATTGAGCGTCCACGTCACCGTAACGGTATATTTAGACGCTGACGAAGGGCTTCCTTGTGGGGTATATGGATTCGTTACCTGTACAGTCAATCCGGACAGGCGATACAGTTCGTGCCCGCCGCTGTCATAGCACACCCAGTCGCTGCCGCTTTGCCGGAGGCCAAGATGGTTTTGCAACGTGTTTGTAATGGTGCTGGTGTCTGTTTGCGCCGTCCACCCATTATCCGTATATGTGTAAGCGTCCGCCGCCATATCCGTCTGCGCGCTATACAGGTTCGCCGCATTTTTCGTGACAGTATCGGAGACGGCGGCCCGGACAGCATTGTATGCACCGGTTGTAACCGCGTGGCCTCGCCAAAGTTCCATACTTACGCCGAGCAGAAACATGGCCAGCAGCAGATAAGCGGCGACCAGCGGATACATATTGCCATCTTTGCTGTGGATAAACCGGATAACCCATTTGGGCATAGCCGTCACCCCTTCCAATAGTGGGCGGAGACGCCGTTCGCCGCGCCGTAAACCGATGTGTTATTTGTCTGCACGCCGCCGACCCCGATGGCATTCTGATCGGTGGACGTGATGGTAACGGCAAAGCCCGTGCCCTGCTGGATTTCTTGCAAAGCATACCCGACTTCCGACGTGCTGACCGGCAAAGACACGGCCATTCCACTGTCGGTCTTCACTCCAATTAAAAAGTGGCCGCTGCCCGCCACCGTCGTCAACTTCTGGATCGTACTGCCCGATATCGCGCCATCTGCCGCAATCTGTCTTGCCGCGTAGTCGGCAATATCCTGGGCGCTGGTCTTTCGCCAGCTGACAGCCAGTACAGATATGGTCAGCGCCAGACTCATGCAGGCGACCAGCACAAAGACGGCGGTGTCCAGGTAATACGACCCCCGTTTGTCGCGGATCAATCGGACCCACCATTTGCGCATAAGAACATCCTCCTCGCTTGTGTGAATTTGGATATGTAAACGCATTTTGCGGAGTTTTCAAAAGAAAGGCCATCCGGGGAGGATGGCCCTTAAAACAAAGGCAATCGCAAAGAAAACAGAAAGACTTTTAAGTGGTTTACGCGGAATACGTAAACATGGCACTGGTTTTTGTGTTCACATTCGGGATGACGCCGGTCTTGAACAAGGAATAAATGCTGACGAGCAGCAGCATTCCAACCACGGCGGCGATGAGCATGTTGCCGCCTTCATCGACATACATGGCGCCGTCCGTCTCCAACATGGCGTTGCGAGTACGGCCCATCATCTGGTTAACGCGAACACCGATGCGCAGCATTCTGCTGTTAGCTTTTTTGGCAAGTGTGGTGGCTGCGGTTTTAAAATTCGAAATCATCATAGTCTCCTTGTGTCGCGGTGATACGGTCTGAATGAAAATATAGCCGCCTTTGGAAACGGCGGCGCATTATAACCACCCCCTGTGTAATATAAAAACCTCATTTTTTACGGCCCGGATGGCCGCTGTATTTAGGCGGCGAAATTTTGGACGAATCCCTGAACTGGTATGGAAATGGCTGATGAGTGAAAACCAACGACACGTTGGAATACTGTATCTTATCTGCCAATTGATAAACAAGGTCTTCTGCGCAGGAATAAAACGGCCAATCGTCCAAAACAAAGTAACACGCTTGAGAGGATCGCCGTGCCAACTTGGAAATGAAATCAGAAAATTGTATAAGGATTTTCCGGGGAAGATCTCCGACCGAGTCAGAAAAGCCGGCATCGTCAAAAATGTAGACAGCCAAATTCTCATCTGGCAGATGATCTAAAGTGAATTTTTCTGTGATGGTGGTATATGTACCGTCTGCCTGCGTGCAGACATCCAAATATTCATCACCCCCGGATGTCAGAACCACGACACGGGCGCCACCGGAAAGCCACATGGGAATCATTTTTTTGAGTGTAACCGTTTTGCCCCCCGCAGGTGGCGCTGTAATTTCCACGACCATATTCATTGCAAAGTCCCCTTTCAAACGGTCAATACTGGTTAAACGCCTGCACGGCATTCAGAAGGACCGTGCCGAACAGGGTAGCGTAAAGCAGGATCATCGCAAGCAGCAGGCCAATATATGCCGGGTTAAACTCACTGGGTCGGTTCTGCGCCTCTTCCCGCAGCTGGAGGATTTCCCAATCACGCAGCTGTCTGTCCAGACCATCGAGCAGTTCCTGCATGTGTGCGCCGCCCTCGCGTTCAATGCCGATGATTGCTTTTACCAATGTGGACGCATGGGGGCTGTTCAGGCGCGCTTCAAATCGGTTCAGCGCTGCAATGCGCGGTCCGGTACGCATATCCGCCAACAAGATGGTGAGTTCCGCTTTCATTGCGGGATTCGCTCTCGCGACGTACTGTTCAAGAACATAGTACATATCCGGGTTGCGATCGATTTTGACAGCCTGCCGGATAGCGGACCCCAGTTTTGGCAGGTCTGCTTCCAGTGCCTGGTGATAACCGCGTGTCCATTTTCGCACACGGAGCAGCATACGACGCACCATCATGCCCGCCATAAACGCCATCCACAGTCCCATCAACAGGAACAACAGGCCGCCTTGAACAGACAGGAGAAGCAGAATTGCCGCAATCGCAAACAGGTACAGGCCCATGGTCAGCGCCCCGGCCACATAGTATTCCGGTGTCATATCCACGCCCGCAGCGGAAAGCTGGCGCGCAAGCCGACGCTTTCGGAAACGACCCAACGGAATCCATTTCGCAATTTGCTTCGCAACCGGCTGATACAGCGCTTCGCTTAGGGCAATGTTGCTTTCATCGCATTGCAGTGCGAGCATCTTTTTGGCATGGCGGGACGGCAGATGAAGATAAGTAGAGACCAGCAGATAAACACCGGCGGCCAGCCACGCGCTGAATAATAGCCAGAGATAAGCAGTAGAGAGCAGATTCATGCTTCCACCGCCTTTCCCAAAGGTCTGGAGGCGTGTACCGCACGGTAAAACCCATGGAATACTGCCGCGGCAATCACCGCCAGTACGGCTTTACCCTGCCAGGTGCCGAAGAGCACCGGGACAGCGTCCGGAAAAATAAAGCAAATAAACGGTATAGGGCCAACTACGATGCAGGCCATTTTAATCATGTCGCGGAACGGTCTACGGAGAATCATGTCCAGCTCCGCGTGGATCTGGTTTTGCTTGTTGCACTTCTCTACAACCTCCCGCAGCGCTTCTTTTTTGGAGGGATTTTCAATGCAAATCTGTGCGGTATCGCACCACTCCCGCCAATTGTCACTGTCGATCATGCCGGTTACGATGGTAAGCGCACGGGGAACGCTGGGGTTGATGATGGTGCATTGCCGTAAAAATTCCTGAAAGACCGCCTGTACTGGTGCACCAATATGAGGAATGTTTGCGCTGACAGACGCCGGCAAATCCTCCAGCTGGTCAAAGCTGCCCGTGACTGTGGAGATGGAGGCGTACAACGTTTCCCGGCTTTCCGATTGGAATGCTGTTACGGACAGTTGCACCGCAAACATTGGCCCAAGTAGCCCAGCTATTAGCAGGACAGCCGCAAGAAATGGATTGAGCAGAACCGCACCTGCCCCGGCACCGATTGTCGCAAACAATACCGATAAGCGCCTGTATCTTGCATACTCATTGCCGCGTTCCGTGATCTCCAAAATGGCTTTTGCAAGGGAAAACTGCCGTTCAATAAAATTCTGCTTTTTCAAGCCGCGAATATTCAGAAGCTCCGCTTCCAGCGATGGCTGTTTCTGGCGCGAGAACAGGGAAGTTACGGTTTCTCTCGGGGAGATACCCGTAAGCAGGAAAAAAGCGGTTGCCATGCTCATCGTCACCAGGACAACAAAAAATAAATTCATAAAGTTCACACCTCCTTTAAAGGAACGTCTGTAATTCCGCGCGGGACGCGCCGCGCGCAATCATCCGGTCTCGCAGCCGGTCGGAAATGTGCCCGACTTGCTCAAAGCGTCCCAGCGTATGGACGGTCCCGCCTGCATCCACCGTGTTGTCCTCGACGATATACCGATACAACGGATTGCTGATGGCACGTCCTTCATCCGTTCCAGCTGCCTCTACGATTTCCAGGCAGCGGCGGTTTCCATCCGGCATCTTTTGCATATAGGCGCTGATTGGGAATGCTTCCACCGCGTAGCCCATTAAAATGGACGCCCGTTCACTGGACGCTTTCTGGCAGAGCGTGACGATGCGTGGATAGGTACCCTTCGCGTCGTTGCAATGCAAGGTCGAATAGACCGCCGTTCCGGTGCGTGCGCATTCCTGTGCCCCATACGCTTCTTTGTCCCGCATTTCCTGCGGAATCAGGTATTCCAGATCAAAGCGCAGGCAAAGTTCCAACAGGCGGCTCGCATCGTAGTTTTCATCCGGGTTCGTTTTGGGGCGGGTCAGCATACTTAGCACCTGCGTGATGGACCGACCGGTATCGTCCAGAATATTAGTGGATAGTTCGCGTGCGCCTTCTTCAATGACGCCAATGCGGTATTTTCCGGGAATGAGGGATTTTAGGTAGTTGAGCAGGGACGTTTTTCCCGCGCCCTTTTCGCCGGAGATGGTGGCGCTTTCCCGGTACTTCACGCACATGCGCAAGAAACGGAGCATATCCGGGGAAAGTTCGCCGCCTGCCAGTATCTTCTCGCCCGTCACAACGTTTGGGCGCACAATGCGAATGGATACATAGGCGCCGACGCCATCCGGAACGATAGGCGCGCCAAGAACGGTCATGCGAACGCCTTTCAGACCGGGAATCGCGCTGACAACGCCGGGCGTGGAACGATTCATCTGTTTGGATTTGCTGTTTGTCAGCAGCCGGGTGATGAGATCTTCCAATTCTTTTGGACTTATAAAAGTTTCGTCGATCCGCAAATCCGGTCGGTCGGTAAAGCGCAGCCAGAGGCTGTCATATCCGTTGAAGTTGATTTCCTCCAGCGTGGAATATGCATCCAGATGCAACAGGTACTTTGCGAGGATGCGGCCAATGCCCGCCATATCTTGCGCCATGTCCGCCGCAATCTCCGGTACCGGACGCACCGTTGCAATCTGTTGCGCAATCAAACGCTGGGCAATCACCGGCCACAAGGTGTCCACGCTTTTCACCGCGATGGAACGTTCCCTCGAAATAAAGTCCTGTATCCGCGCCAGCATGGACGGATAATCCAGGGCGGTTCCATCCGGATAGGTAAAACGGTCCGTCACGATACCGTGCCTCCTTTTACCGCCTGTGTGACAGCATCAAGGGCGGCGAGATACTCCCGGTTCCCATACGGTTGCAGCAGATTACCTTCCATGAGTTTGACATGGGCCTCTTCCAAAAACGGGATCTCAGCCGCAAACGAGATGCCGAGTTTTTCCGCAAAGGTATCGGTTACGTCTTCCATGCTGCGGGCGCAGGCAAGGTAAAGCGTTTTGCCGCTGAGATTTTCGGGCGGTCGGCTGTGCAGAAAAGACGCGCCGCGCAAATCGGGTTCCACAATGCGGATGATCAGCGCGGCATTCTGTATGCCGAGCGTGCTGATCGCGCCCCCGTTGTGCGTGGCATCAAGGATAATCTGCCAATCCGACATATCGGCGGCCATTTTCAGAAAATCATCCGCCGTAGAGGCGTCAACCGGTACGTATTCGTTTGCCGATTCTCTTGCCAGATACCCAAGCAACCCAAAATTTTGATGAAAGCCCCGTGGAAAATAAACGTGCTCCGCAATCCGTTCCACGGTCAGACCGCCTGCAAATAGCTGCCCAAGCGACTTCGCACTTTTTTTCGTTTCCACCGGCGGCATGTCGGGTTTCCATAGGCTGTATGCCGGGACGTTTGTATCCGGGCTGATGAGTAGGGTGTGCGTACCGGATTTGGCGAGGTGCGCGGCGAGCGCCGCGGCAAACGTTGTGCTGCCGCATCCGTTCATTCCGCAGACTACCGTTACATTTTGCAGCATCAGTCTGCCCCCTTTAAGAGCGCGCTCTGCCCGGCAAGTAACGACTCCGCCTGCTTTTCATTGCCGCGCGACACCAGCGCGAGCTGGATTTCCTGTTGGCCGAGAGCTGCGAGGGCGTTTAGCTGCTGCTGGTTGACTAACAGCGTGACCGTGGCGGGCTGGTTGGCGGAGGAAGACGTGCCGCTGGAGGTGGTCTGCACACTGGTGTTCTGTGTCACTTCTTGCCCATTGGAACCCGTTACGGACGTCACCCGGACGTCTTGCAGCGCGGCGAGACTGTTGTTTTGCGCAGCCGTGTTATTTCCAGCCACGGATTGCTGTGGAACGGCAACGCGGACAATATCTCCCGCTTGCAGCTTGCCGCTGAGACTGTCCGCAAGATTTTTCATCGGGATACTGTACAGCATTTCGCCATCGGCCAAGGCGTAGGTGGGCGGATGGCCGGATAAATCGTCCCCGGTGATGATCTCATGCGTGGAAAGCTGCGTGTTGGCATACGCTCCAATTACCAGACCGGCGTTGCCGGTGATGTTTGCGGGCAGATTCAGCTTGCCCATCTCCACGGTTTCCAGCATATCGGAAGTGATCTTTGTGCCAGCTGGAATCTCCGTTTTCGCGCGAACGACCGATACCCCCGCCATACTTGCGTGTAAGGCATACCAGTACAGTCCGCCGACAGCGACGGCTGCGGCGATGCAGAGCACGCCTATGGTTTGTTTGTTCTTTTTGTTCATCGGATCTACCTCCCTAAAATCTGAAAAATGTAACAATGGCTATTGTGATATAAACCACCAACACGGTGACGGTGTAAAACGGACCGAACGGCAGTGGAGTGTTTAACGGCAGTTTTTTGACGATGCAGATAATAGAGCTACCAATCAAAAACAGGCAAAGCGCAGCCATCAGCACCAGATAACTGGCTATGCCCAGTGCAAAGCCTGCGCACGCCGCTAACTTGATGTCGCCGAACCCGACGCATTTGCCTTTGGTGATAAACGCAAGCAGCAGCAGCGGAATCCCTCCGGCGAGAAATCCGATGACCGCCCAAAAGACAGCAGATAATGAAAAACCGGCCATCATCAGATGGATGACGCCGGAGGCAAGTAAAAACGGCAAAACGCGGTTTGGAATCTGTTTGGTTCTCGCGTCCACAATCCCCGCGTATAAAAGAGGCAGCACCACCAGCAAAAAACCGGAAAGTACTGCCCCAAAGTGTATCCATGTAACGGTATTCACTTGCCCCTCCCTCCAAAACGTTATCCGCTTAGGATAAACAAAAGCGCCACACTAAGCAGTGTGGCTGCGGCAAAGGCGACCAATCCCACATAGACCAGCGCTTTCATGGGTATCGCCTCCTTGTGACATACATAGCGCTAATACCAAAGTCCCAGCATGACCGCGGTCGCAACCATCAGTGCATAAAACGCGCAGGTGCCCACCAGTCGCCAGGTCATCTTTTGTTGCTTTCTGTTCTGCTCATTTTGTGCCCCTCCTATCGGCTTTGGTCGTTATGGTGGTGATTTTTCCCGGACGGTTTACCATGCTGGTGCGGGTGATCCGGGGGCTTATGCACCGGCAGCCCTTTGCCTTCTTCCAGATGAATATCCGGCGTATCAGCCATGGCTGCTGCGGCTTCCTGTTGCACACGCAAAGTCGTCAGCGGGGGTTCACCGGACTGCATGTAAAGTTCCTCCGCTTTTTGCTGCGCCTCTTGCAATTGGCCAATGGTATCGGTCACTGCGTGAAAAAGAGTAAGATACATTTTTCGATAATCCGCCATTTTCTTTCCTCCGTCAGATAGCGTAGGCAGCGTTTGCGGTCTCCCATTCCTGCTCCAAATCGCGTTTCACACGGTTGTCGTAATAGGTTTCGAGCGTACCCGGCGATGTGGCGTTATACAACACCGTAGGCAGGAAGCCACGCATATTTCCAATGGTTTTCGCTTCTGCAAGTACGAGCAGCGCATACTCGACATGCTCACACCGCAGTTGCCACAGGCGTTCCTTCACCTCTTCCGCCGGCAGATCTTCCTGGTTTACACGCAGCGTGGGTTTTTGACTGCGCAGCAGGTCGGTCACAAGTGACACAATGCGGTCCAGATAGTGTCGGTCATCCGGGAACCGTTCGCACAGGATGCCGTAATCGATATTTTCACACACGGTGGCGCGGACCCCCGCCGCCCCGCCCCTCTGAGGCGATCGGTTTTGCGTGGAGGGGGAAAGGGGGAGGAGGGTACTAAAC
>NZ_JBDNLG010000101.1:9437-10303 GCF_047718355.1 Ethanoligenens sp. | reverse complement strand
TTGCCCTCCCAATCCATTTGCTTCGAGTGTAACTTCACTTAGCATATAAATAGCTAAGTGAAGTTACACTCGAAGCAAATGGATCGGGAGGGCAAAATGATTCGGATTAATACTGAAAAATGCATAGGGTGCGGCATGTGTGTAAAGGACTGTTTTCCACACAACCTGATGATTGAAAACGGAAAAGCACGTCCTGTAAGCGAAAACTGTATGCAGTGCGGCCATTGCGTTGCCATCTGTCCTGCAAATGCCGTGGAAATTACGGATTATGATATGCAGGATGTCACGGATATTCCAGCACAAAAACTTACTGCCGAGGAACTTTTGTCGTTTATTAAGAGCAGGCGCTCCATCCGTCAGTATAAAGACCGTCCGGTTGAAAAAGACCTGCTTACGCAAATGATTGAGGCCGGAAGATATACGGCGACGGCGGCAAACCGTCAGGACCTTTCTTTTATTGTCGTTGAAAAACAAATGAAGCTGTTTCGCGGACTGGTCATAGAAAATCTTGCGAAACAGGGTCGCGTGATTCTTGCTGCGAAAAACACGCCGGCACCCATGCAAAGCTATGCGCGGCGTTGGATCGGGTTTGAGGATACTTACAAGAAGAATCCCAACGCAAAAGACGAAGTGTTTTTCGGTGCTCCTATTGTCATTTTGATTGCCGGCGACAATCCGATTGATGCGGGGCTTGCGGCATCGAATATGGAACTTGTGGCCTGCGCAAATGGCCTTGGCGTGCTTTACAGCGGATTTATCACAAGGAGCGCCGAAAATGAGAAAACGAAGAAAATGGTCGGGGTCCCAGCTGGAAAAACGGTTTTGACCGCACTTGTAATCGGCTATCCCGACGTAAAGTACAGGCG
>NZ_JBDNLG010000101.1:1122-9427 GCF_047718355.1 Ethanoligenens sp. | reverse complement strand
TACCGGCCACGCGCGCCGCTAAAAAGAGCGGATATCATTTGGTCTTGACCGTTGCGCGGCAGTTAAGAAGGGAGGGGGTGGCTCCATGGATCAAGTACTAAGCAAAAAGCTGCTTTGTAAAATCTTCAAATTTAAGAAAGCGACTGCACAGCTGTCGAGCAGCTCTGGTGTGAGTTTGAACGAAGTGCTCGCAATGACTATAGTTGACAGCCAAAGTGAAAAAAGCGAAAAATCACTTCTTGCTGTACAACTTGGCGAAACGCTTTGTATTACAAATTCCGCAGTTTCGCAAATGTTGACTTCACTTGAGAAAAAAGGGTTTGTTTATCGGGATATTAATGCGAGTGATAAAAGACAGTATCGCTTCATGCTGACAAATGAGGGTAGACAGGTTACTCAGCAAATGGAGGATGAGATAGACAGAACAATGAGGCGTATTATCCTGCGCTTTGGGGAGGATAGAATCCTGGGATTCATGGATATGCTGGATGATTTCTCTGAAATTTTGACACTGCCAAATAAAAACGGGAATACGGTATTAAAATAAGGCACTACAAGAAACCATGATTCCCTGTATTGATGGAAAGCTTTACCTGGCGCCCGTGCTGGACTGTTTTGACGGCAGTATCCGCGGCTTCAAAATGGATGCAAATATACGGGGCAGATTTATGTGCGGAAGCCTTCGAACGCGCTTGCAGATCCGATTCCACAAACTCTGCTGCCACTGTATCTATTGACGCCTGCCGTCCTATTACCGCACACATTTTACTGCGTTTACGCACTGAACCAATATGGACAACTCCCAATCTCCATTTTATAGTGAGATTATGAGAAAAATGCAAAGTGAAACCGCCGCTCCTGATATACGGGGCGGCGGTTCTACATTATATGCAAGAGCGATATTGGCTGCGCAGAATAGATTATTTCAGAACAGACGAAGCTGTTTCCCAATAGGAACTGTCTGCCACTGTGGAGACATCAATGGCTTTGGGTAGCAAACCATACTGGTGTGCGGTATCAGCCGTTTGCTGGAGGGCGGATGTATTGATATAGCCGAGCTGCGATTTATCGAAACCACTTGGAACGACCAGTTTAGCTACCTGTTCCGCCATAAACTTTTGATGTGCGAGAGAAACGCTTTTTGCCACATTGTAAACGGTTTCGCCGGCTGCATCCGGGTCGTTGACAGCGTCTGCCCAGCCTTTTAAGGTGGCTTTCATGAATTTTGCGGTTAAATCTTTGTTTTTTGCCATCCAGTCCTTGTTGCCAAACAAACAATCCTCCAGCATACCCACGTTTTCGTCGGCCACGCTGATGACGTTGAGGTCACTGGCTTTGATGCCGGATTCCAGCAGCAGACCATATTCATTATAGGACATTGCCTGTGCGACATCAATATTGCCTTGCATAAACTGGTTCATGGTTTCATCCTGCTGCACCAGTGTAACATCTTTGTCCTTGTTCAGTCCTGCTTTGTTCAGCAGCGCATACAGATCATACTCATAGCCGCCGAACCATGTGCCGATCTTCTTGCCTTTCAAGTCGGCAAGCGAGTTGATGTTCGCAGATTTTTTAGAAACAAACAGCACGCCGTTTTTCTGGAACAACTGTGAGATCTCGGAAAGTTTCCAGCCCTTGCTCTGGTAAGTCATCAGGGTGGAAGTGAAGTCGACGCCAAAATCGGCAACGCCGTTGCTCACAATCTGTTCCGGGATAATGTTGCTGCCACCCGGGAGAATGGACACATCAATTCCCGCATCCTTATAGTATCCTTTTGCTTTCGCAACATAAAACCCCATAAATTCAGACTGTGGAAGCCAGGAAAGCTGCAACGTAACCTTCTGGTTCTTACTGGAGGCGCCGGATGACGAGCACCCGGATAATACGGCGGCCAGCGCCACCACGGTGCATAATGCAAACACCAAAAAACGTTTTTTCATCTTCCATTACTCCTTCTTTTTTCATGCACTTGTAGCATTTTGTTTATCGGTCAGATTAGGTAAAAGGATGATCTATGGCGATTTGCACGTTGGTGCAAATAGATCTGCTCATAAAAATAGGCGCAGAATATTCATGTTCTGCACCTTTGCAATTTCATTCGATTCTTCAATTGTATATACCGGCCTATAGAAAAAGTTCCGGCTCGGCATGCGGCCGCTTCATAAGCATTTTGCCTTGGCGCACGGAATACAAAACCGGTGCCATATCGCGTATGAGTTCATAGGCATTATCCGCGTCCACAACGATGAAGTTTGCCGGTTTGCCTTCTTCCACCCCATAGCGATCTGCAAGGTTTAATGCTTTGGCGCCGTTTTCCGTGACCAGATCCAGAGACTGCAACATCTCTTCATACCCCATGAGATGACACATATGAATGCACATCTCAATTTCCCTCATCGGATTTCCAGTCCCGATAGGATACCATGGGTCCATGATGGAATCCTGAGCGATGCAGACATTGACGCCGTTGTTCATCAAGTCTTTGACGCGCGTGATGCCCCTGCGCTTGGGAAATGTATCAAATCGTCCCTGCAAATGCGTGTTTTCCGTGGGGCACGAGACAATGTTTATTTTGGAAAGCCGCAGCAACCGAAACAATTTGTGTGCATAGGCGTTGTTGTAGGAATGCATTGCTACCGCATGGCTGGCCGTGGTGCGTGCGCCCATTCCCAGACGATAGGCCTCTGCTGCCAGCACCTCTAAAAATCGGGATTGCCCGTCGTCGATCTCATCGCAGTGCACATCGATCATTTTGTCATATTTCTGTGCAATTTCAAAAACCTTTTTTAGGGATTCCACGCCATAGTCCCGTGTGAACTCATAATGCGGAATCCCGCCCACACAGTCCGCCCCCATCTTCACGGCTTCTTCTAGCAGACTTAGCCCATTGGGGAAAGAAAGGATGCCGTCCTGTGGAAACGCGACCAACTGCAAATCCACCAAGTTGGCGACTTCTTCCTTGACTTCCAGCATGGCTCGCATGGCGGTCAGCGACGGATCGGTGACGTCCACATGGCTGCGTATGAACTGCACGCCATGAGTAATCTGTGTGCGGATTGCCTTCCACGCTCGGCTTTTTACGTCCTCTTTCGTCAACTGCTGTTTTCGCTCTTCCCAAAGCGCGATTCCCTCGAATAAGGTTCCACTTTGATTCCAGCGAGGTTCACCGGCGGTGTAAACACAGTCCAAATGGATGTGCGGTTCCACAAACGGAGGGAGAACCAGCTTTCCGTCCACGTCCAAAACATCCGTATCCTCGCAGACTACCGTCGGTGCAATCTGTTGAAACATACCATTTTGAATGTGTATCTGCCAGAATCCTTCTTGTTTTCGCAGCCTTGCGTTTTTAACGAGCATGTCTCCCACCAGTCTTCTGTACCAAGATGTATCTGGTTATCTTGTATGGAGATAACCGATCATCTATCATTATACGGAGAGGACGGAAAAAAACATCGTTCAGGCTATACAATAAATGTGGCGGACATTGTTCACTTTGCAATACGGAGAAATGTGCGCAGCAAAAAGGCATCCCGCAGGCGAAGGCGGTCTTGGTGTTGAGACAGATCGCAGTGAAGGATGGTTTGAATTTTTTTGATGCGGTAGTTTAAGGAATTGCGATGCACAAACAGTCTGCTTGCCGCATGGACAGCGTTGCAATCCTCTTCCAGATAAATCTCCAGTGTTTTCAAAAAGCACGTATGATTTTGCATGTCAAACTGTTCCAGCTGTCCTAACATTTCTGCACAGTACTGTTCCATTTCGCAAAAATCATGGATTTCAAACAGAACTTTAAAAATCCCCAATTCATCGAACCGGCCAATCGTTGCGTCACTGTCGCCGTCCCATTTGACTTTCAGAGCTTTCTCCGCTTCTCGAAAGCTTTTTGCCATCTCATGAATATGAGGATATGGCCGGCCGACTGCTGCTGCCATGCGGGTGATTTCATTCTTTTCCAGAAGTTTTTTGCGTGCTTCCAGCACGATTTGTTCTACAGCCTGCTCTTCCTCGGGAGAATTACAGGGCAGCAAACAACAGATCGTTGGATAGTCGATCATTGAGAGGATATTGTATCCATGTATTTTGAAGGTGTTGTCTACGATTTTTTGATAAAACAACATTGCGCCGATCCCAAGGGACTCCGTTTCCAACATCAAAACGGCGATTTTATGCACACCGGAAAGATCATATTTATAAAAAGATGCCTTGGAGATCAGCGCCGCCTCTTTTTCGCAATGTCCGGACAGAATATCACTGAGTATTTCGGATAAGGCATGATCTTCAATGCCGTTTTTTACGATTAGGCTGCTGATTTCCTCGGTCGGTTCTACTAACGGGATGTGAAAGGGCATTTTGAAAAGAGGAAGCTCCAGTTGATCGGCGAGTGCAATCACATTAGAGGAGATTTTCCGGATATAGTCTGCTCCAATCAAAAAGACCACGCCGGACAGATTTTTCTGGTTGCTTTCTTCCAACAGCCTGCACAGCACTTTCTCATCCTTGCCGTAACCGATGCCAGACACGAACATGAATTCACCGCCGCGCACCCACTGCGCGATGGAATTCGTCAAGGTTACATATGGCCAGCGCACGCTACGGTATAGTCCGTTTTTGCCGCCGACCAGTTCAATTTGCTTAAAAGAGGGTAATGAGAGCAGATCTTTACAACAAATCTTCATTGGGCATTCCTCTCTTTTACACAACAACTCCAGTAATCCGCGCCTGTCTGCATGGAACTTGCCAATTTCCTCCGACTGTTTGAGAAAATTTTCATAGACGCAAAATGGCATTGCGTCGTTTTCTCCTGCACTTCCTTACTTAAATTATATCGGATAAACTGTAGGGAATCAAGAAACACCGGCACTTTCGAGCCCCGATATTTATGGAGTGCCGCACTCGAAAACCTTGCTGCTGCGGCAGGCTATCTCAATCCCAATTCGGAATCGCCGTGCTGGTAGGCCGTTTCGATCATTTTTTCGGCCATGGCAATCTCCTCGTCAATCAGTTCGCCGGCCCGCCCGCACACATCCCGGAGGACGCTTTCATTGGGTCTGATGAGCGAAGCTTTGAACAATCCGTTTTTTACCGCCGCCCACCGCAGAAAAAATTCGTCGCTGAAAAGCTGCCGATCCTGATCGGAAGAGGAGGGCCGATTCTGGAGATAATGCCGAAAAAGGTAGCGGTTATCGATCATGGCGCTGATATACCTTGCAAGCAGGCCCGCGTCTTTCTGCTTCGCGCCCGTACATCCGTTCATCTTCTCAAGCAGACTTTTCCGCATTTCTGGGTGGGAGCGCAGGACTGCCCGAGCCTCCCGGATTGCTCCAAAGTTCAAGGGCTTTTCCGCGATTCTGCGGACGCGTTTTATATCAAAGATGTGCGGGATAATTTCTTCGAATGTGATCCGCATATCCTGTCGGCCACAGGTCGGATCGGCACAGGAAAGCGAATCATCCCGTTCTTTCCGCACCATGAAATGATGCGTGTTGTAGAGCGTGTGATAATATCGAGTCCACGGGATGTAGAACGTGTCCGTTCCGATGATGATCCACTCTCCGGCTTTAAACTGGGACAGACTCTCTTTCATATTTTCCGGCGAGGAACAGTCGAGTTTCTCGAGCTTCGCTCCCAGCGTCTGGAGGTTCGCAATCATCCGCTTCGTCAGATACACCTTGCTGTGTGGGTCGTAAATAAAATCCGTTTCGGACCAGAGCGTCGCGAACGAGGCCCGGTAGTCCAAGCCGAGGGAGGCCGCGATGGTGACGATGCAGTCGTGGTAGCAGTTTAGCCCGCGGAAATGAATCAGATTCATCGTGTTCCTTTGGCCGTCCTTTCGGTTTTTCCCGTCGCGCCCTTTGGAATTGCGTCGACAAACCGGATCTTTTGCGGCTGCTTGTATTCCGACAGATGTGTCCTGAGATAGGCCCGAATCTTATCGACCCCGACCGGCGGGTCCGTCGGGACGATATCCACGCACAGGATTTCATTTTCCAGCGGGTCAGTTTCCCCGTATACGAAACTATCCTTTGCAAGCCGGCCGTTCTGGATGCACGCCTCCACTTCCTCCGGGTAAACGTTGAACCCCCGGACGATGATCATGTTTTTCTTACGCCCGCAGAGGTATAAGTAGCCGTTCTCATCCAGATAACCGATGTCGCCGGTATACAGATACCCGTTTTTCAGCACCTTATGGGTTGCTTCCTCATTTTTGTAATATCCCAGCATGATGTTTGGGCCCTTTACGACGATTTCTCCTTCCGTGTAGGGGGCGTCAGTGATTTGCCCGCCGGCTTCGATTGCAATTTTCACCAATTTGACGGCGGACCCGACGGAGTCCCATTTTCCGTCCTTGGCGTTCACATTTTTTGAGACTTGCGGGGCGGTTTCCGTCATGCCGTAGCCCTGCGAGAAAGTGATCCACGGATAGGCTTCTGAAAGCCTCCGAATCGTATCGCCGGAAACCTTGCTCCCGCCGAATCCGAAATGCTTGACCGTATGGAGGTCGTAGGGAATCGGTCTGCCTGCCGTCTGTTCCATCAGCAGCGGGACCACGGCCCCGCCCTCGTAATTGGTCACCTTGTGATCCTGTATCGTCCGGTAGAGGGTATCGAGCGTAAATCTTTCGGGCAGCAGGACAAGGGGGAACGACCGAATCAGGCAGGCGATGAGAATCATTAGTGAGTAGGCGGTGGAAAATGGGGACGCGATGGTGTAGCGGATTTCGTTTTCACCCGTCTTCGGGAAACCGATGCCAATCCGATCCATGTAGCCCAATGCAGAGGTCTCGACGTTCTTTTCCGATAGCTGCACGATCTTAGGCTTTCCCGTGGTGCCGGATGTGGCAAAAAGAACCATCGGCTCCTCTGGCCCCAAATCGACCGATGCTGGAAAATACTCGGATTCGCGGGGGTACAGGTCCTCCATATAAATCACGCATGAGGTTGGAAGATGATTGGCCCGGATGTCTTCAAACATCATGTCAAATTTCTTCGAGGTGACGATGGCGGATACATCCCCCTGTTTCAGAAATGGAAGAACCTCATCCACCGTCATCTGAACACTCAGGGGAAACGCCGTCATCCCGAACCAAAACACTCCGAAAACGGCGGAGATGTAATCGCCGCCGTTCGGCAGGAAAACCGCAACATTCGCGGGCCCCTGTGGCAGATAGTGCTGAAGCGCCAATCCCTTTCGGGCGAGCTCGCCGTACGTGATAGTTTTTTCACCGTCGATCACGGCGGTCTTTTCCGCGTTCTCCCGGTTCAGCAGCAGGCGCCGGATCATTGTCCCTCACGCTCCTTTACTTTGCTTTCGACAAGCGCGGTCAAATGACCGAATTCAAGGCACGGTTCCATTTCCGCAATGTCAAAAGTGATGGAATACGCCTCTTCAATCTCCATCAAAAGGCTGATAAAAGAAAGAGAATCGAGCCCTATGTCTGTGTATAGGTTGGTTTTCTCCCCGATCGGACCAAAGTCGGGTTCTTCCTCCTTGATTATTTGAATAATTTCGTCGCGGATCATGGCAGCCTTTCCTTTCTTCTTTTTAAAATAGACCGGTGGGGCAAAAAAAGGGCCTGCATGCCGACGAGAAGAGGCATGCAAACCCTTTTGCCCGGCTTACTCTATGAAAACTCCGCCGAAGGTCGAAAAATAACCGGTATCATTCCCGATGACGTTTTCTCCCCGCCATCCCCAGACGAAGGCGACTAACGTGCCTTCCGGGATCGTGATGTTGAGACCAGTCGTCGAGCCTCTCCGGATGCTGTAATCCTCGACCTCTGTATCGACTGCGCCGACATACGGATCCGTATACGTGATGGTCTCGGGAATGATGTGATACACCAGTCCAACCTGACCGCTGACCGGCTCAGCAGTCGCAAGGCACGCAAAAGGATACATCGTGCTATCCTCGTTGATCGAAAATGACAGTTTGCACCCGAACGTCACATATAGCTTTCTGACGATTCCCGTATAAGGCATCACAAAGGAACTGCCAAAGCTCGAGTTTTCGGTATTGCTAGAGTCGATCGTGATGGTCTGGGCGGCCCAGTCACCCGGCTGAAGATAGATGCCGTCTAAGCCATAGGATCTGGAGTCACCGAATCCGGCGAATTGAATGATCTGCGGATTACCTAATTCATCCGTAGTAACCCCATCTCCCTGATTGACAGATGAGAACGGAATGATCGCGCCGACCGGGCCGGTTGCTCCTGTGGGGCCGGTGTCGCCAGCTGCTCCGGTTGCTCCAGTCGCTCCGGTTGCTCCAGTCGCTCCGGTTGCTCCAGTCGCTCCGGTTGCTCCAGTCG
>NZ_JBDNLG010000101.1:0-1022 GCF_047718355.1 Ethanoligenens sp. | reverse complement strand
CTCCGGTCGCTCCGGTCGTTCCGGTCGCTCCAGTCGCTCCGGTCGCTCCAGTCGCTCCGGCCGCTCCGGTCGCTCCGGTTGTTCCGGTTGCTCCGGTTGCCCCCGTTGCTCCGGTTGCTCCAGTCGCTCCGGTTGCTCCGGTTGCTCCGGTTGTTCCGGTTGCTCCCGTTGCTCCCGTCGGACCGCCTGCGGGTCCGGTTGCACCTGTTGTTCCCGTAGCTCCCGTTGGCCCTTGGAGAACAGAGGATAAAAGCGCTCGTTCCATCTTTGATTTCAGAAACATCTGGTTCTGCACGGCACTATCGAGCACACCGCGGACGCTCTCGTTAGCCTGGAGAACGTCACCGACGGTGGCGGCCGGACCGCTGATTCCCGGAATGGTTCCTAGGATATATTGCAGTTTTTCGCCTTCGGCGTTGATGACATGACTTAAACCGAGTTCCTCCGCCGCGATGGAAGCCAGAATCATGTTGACCGCTTCGTCCCGCGTGATGGGAGGGCTGACAGCTGGAAAACTTGGAAGAGACATAGATGAAATTCACTCCTTTATTGTACAAGCCTGCTTTATTATATGCGCTCAATCAGCAGGTGTGCATCGGGATTTCGTCCGATTTCAGCAAAACTAGGTGGGCGAACAGGACTGCATCTCCATATAATGAGTGATTAATCCGATAAATACACGGTCCTTTTCAGTTTTGTAATATTTTAGTGTATAATCAATAGATCACAAGAGAATTCGGAGATAGATCAAGCTATTTCTATTTGCAAAAGTGCCGTTATAGAAACTAATTCTGTCAAGCAAGATATCTCGTCTGACTTGAAACTATCCTCTACAGATAATGATATCAATATTTCGTCAGAAGATTCTATTACTGTATATTCTATTGAAAAAGCAGCAAAATGATCTCACTAAGATTCAATTATTGGGAAATTATGAAAAACAATTAGAAAGTATTGAAAACAAACTGAAGAATCAAATTGTGTTACTCCAAAAAATGAAGGCGGTGTTTGTGATAATTTAA
>NZ_JBDNLG010000100.1:0-10420 GCF_047718355.1 Ethanoligenens sp. | reverse complement strand
AACAGCAAGTGCTCAACTTGCTGGTCGACATTTTTTTCTGCCCCTTTTGACAGAATTGGCGTAAGCAAGTATCCCCAGTGTCGCTCACCGCCCCTCCGTTTTGGTTCGTTCCCACTCAGGAAATTCAAAACGGAGGAATTACAAATGAAGCATATCAATTTACGCGACTACTACCCCGCTCAGTATAAGTCCGATTACTTTATTGAAGTCCCGGATGAAGTGGCGGAGGTCTTTATAACGTCGAAACAGAACGAGGCGGCTTACCAGCGTCGCAGGTACTACAACTATGCGCAATACTCGCTTGACCGTGATGATGGCCTTGAACAGCATATCCTTTGCAAAGAGCCGTCTGCCGAGGAGGTTTACGAGCGCGAGGCCGCTGAAAAGCGCTTCTATTCCGCTTTCGCTTCTCTGTCTGAGAAACAGGCCCGGCGCGTTTTGGCTCACTATTTCATGGGGATCAGCAACACAGCCATTGCAAAAACGGAAGGCGTGTCGGAAAAGGTCATTCGCATGTCCATTCGCCGGGGACTGGATAATTTTTTGAAATCCTTAGAAAAGCCCCTTGAAAAGGGGTCGAAATAGGCACCCCTATCTCATGATAAGTAGAGAGATTTTTTAAGTGCTCTCTACTGGAATCTTGACAACCGAATATACGGTATTTCAGGTACATACTCCCGCGTGGCCGCGAAAGCGGCAAGCGAAGGAGAGACGGCGCGACGATGGCGAAAGTCGGAGCGATCCACGCGCTCTCCTACCCGGCTGTGGCAGGCCGGGACGCGACGATACACGCGGGACACAATGATACTTCCACACGGCCTCCCACGGACTTGAGGGGGAACCCTGCGGTATGCGCAGCCTTTGGCAAAGGCGCGGTGCTGTGGAGCTATGATGCGGCGGGCCAGCCGCAGCCTGAAATACGCCCCTGCCGGGGGTGCGTGGCAAATACGGCAGAACATCGGCATTAGAGATCATGGGCTGGCTCTGCTTCTGTGGAGCCAACCCATTCCTGTGATGCCGATGAAAAAAGCGAAAGGAGGGGACGCACGATGCCTGTACCAAATATCCACAGGACATTTACCGCCGGTACCTGCGGGCCGCCCGGCGTTGCCGGGCGCAGCCCCTTTGAAAAAGCCTCCAAATATCAGGTGGACGGCAAAGTCTTTATGGTCGAGCCGGTTTTTCAGCAAAGCGGGAACGAAACCATCGGCACTATCCTCGTCAAACTCATGCAGGCGGATGCCGGGAGCACATAATCCCTCCGTTACAGACGTGACAACGGTGCCCGGATGTGGTATACCGTTCCTGTAAATACTGCTCGACTGCCGGAAAGGAGGACGTAATGAAACAGTCGAGCAAAAAGAAAACCCGCGACACAACCGCATTCCTTTATGAGAGGCTTTCCCGCGACGATAATCTGGACGGTGAAAGCTACAGCATTGGTAATCAGAAGAAGCTGTTGACCAAGGTGGCCAAGGAGAAGGGTTTCACCAATCTCGTTCATTTTTTCGATGACGGTATTTCCGGCGTCACTATGCAACGCCCCGGCTTTCAGGAAATGCTGGCGGAGTTGGAAAAAGGCCATGCGTCGGCGGTCTTTGTCAAAGACATGTCGCGTCTGGGTCGCAACTACATCGAAGTCGGCAGGCTGACCGAGGATTTCTTCCCTGAGCACAAAATCCGTCTGATTGCCGTCTCGGACGGCGTCGATACCGCCGAGGGCGACAACGAAATGACCCCGATTCGCAACTTATTCAACGAGTGGTACGCACGCGACATCAGCAAAAAGCGGCGTATCAGCAACAAAATCAAGGGCAGCAACGGGGAGCCGATGGGTCAACCGCCCTACGGATATAGGAAAGCCCCGGACAACCCCAAGCATTGGATCATTGATGAAGAACCCGCCGCCGTGGTGCGCCGCGTCTACCGCATGACGCTGGAGGGCATGGGCACGGAGCAGGTCGCCGCTGCCTTGTCGGACGAGCACATCCTTACCCCTACGTTCTATCTGAAAAGCAAGGGCATCCGGCGCGGCGGGAGAGGCACTCAAACCGACCCGTACCACTGGAACAGCTCCACCATCACGAAAATCCTGTCCCTTCAGGAATACTGCGGAGATGTGCTCAATTTCAAGACGTACTCTATTTCCTATAAACATAAGGAGCGCCTTGAAAATGACCGGGACAACTGGCTGGTATTTCGAGATGTGCACGAGCCGGTGATCGACCGGGTGACGTGGGAGCGCATTCAGGAAAAGCGCGGCAAGGTCCGCAAGCGCCGGACGCAGGAGGGCGAAAAGAACATGTTCTCCGGCCTGCTGGTCTGTGCGGACTGCGGGCACAATCTGCACTATCATTTCAATCAGGGCAACCCGGACATCAAGTATTTCAACTGCTCCAACTATAAGGGCAACCGGGGCACCTGTTCGTCTACGCATTATATCCGCGTGGATTTTCTGGAACAGGTGGTTTTAGGTGAAATCCGCCGTCTGACCCGTTTCGCCAGCCGATATGAAAAGGAATTCGCGCAGGCGGTCATGGGGCACTCCCAGCAGGCGTTGGCGCAAGAGCAGCAGATGAAGCACAAGGAACTCCAAAAGCTGCTTGCCCGCGACGCGGAACTGGACAGCCTGTTTGAGAACATTTACGAGGACAATGTTTCCGGCAAGCTCTCGGATGACCGTTTCGGCCGCATGTCGGTCAAGTACGACGAGGAACAGCATGAGGTTCAAGAAAAAATCAAAAAGCTGAAAACCGAGCTGGAAAAGGCCAGCGGCAAAACGGTGACAGCTGATATGTTCATCTCTACCGTCCGCAAGTACACCCGCGCGAGAAAACTCACGCCGCGTATGCTAAACGAGCTGATCGACCATATCGAGGTGCATCAGGCGGAAAAGGTGGACGGCATTTACGTTCAAAAGCTCACGATTCATTATAACTGCGTCGGCTCCATTGAGATTCCAGACATTCTGCCTTTACCCGAACCGGACGTGCTGATCAACACGCGAAAAGGAGTAGCCGTCGGCTACCCCTCATCTCAAAAAGCCGTATAAAAAGCGAGTGTCCTTACAGCACTTTCAAATGCTATAAGAACACTCGGCATGGTGCGGATAACAGGACTTGAACCTGCAAGGCCGTGAAGCCACTAGAACCTGAATCTAGCGCGTCTACCAATTCCGCCATATCCGCATATACAAATTTTTACCAAATTGCAAAGCAATCCGGCGCTGGTGCGATCGACGGGACTTGAACCCGTACCCATTACTGGACACGCCCCTCAAACGTGCGCGTATACCTATTCCGCCACGATCGCATATCATACATTTTATAACAAACAAAGACAGAAAGCATACTTCCTTTTCTGCCTCCCTGAGGTGCAAAATGTATTATATCAGACTCATCTTTACCTGTCAACTTAATTTTTATAATTTCCATCAAATTTGACTTTGATTCTTTTTAAAAATCTGAACGGCGCCTGTTGAGAAAACAGAGACCCAGTAAAATAGTAGGCATTTATCCCGTAAACAGTCGCAACCGAAGTCCATTTGTTCAAATTTGGAGAAATCAAGGGCTCTATGCTTATGGGTGCACACCACCCAAGCAAAGTGGAACAACCGTATACTATCAATCAGAGGTTTTAAATTTTCATTTTTCCATTATTATTGTTATAAGAAACCTGCTCGCCTAAATTTTGTGGATTCATCCACTTGACAAAATCAGCAGAAACCATTAATATAAGTATATAAGAGAAATGCAAAGATGGGGAGCATAACCGCGTAATGCATAACAGAGAGCCGTCGGATGGTGTGAGACGGTATGCAAAACGGTGAAAAATCACCCCTGAGCAGGTCATCGAATAACTAGTAGAATGACACGGTTTTCCTCCGTTATTGGGAAACGCTGTTTTTTGACGGCGGTTTGAGTGGGTGCTTGTCACCAATTTGAGTGGTAACGCGGAGAATAATGATCTTCGTCTCGGAAATGAGGCGGAGATTTTTTTATGTGTAGAAATCGAGTCAACCCGCCACCGACCGAAGCACATCCATATTCTATTTCGTCAAGGGATCAAGGGGGATTCTCATGAAGATGACCGGTGCACAGATTGTCGTAAACTGTCTGCTTGAGCAGCATGTTGACACCATTTTTGGGTTTCCAGGCGGTCAAGTACTCAATATTTACGATGCGCTTTACGAATATAAAGATCGCATTCGGCATATCCTCACCTGCCACGAGCAGGGAGCCGCACACGCGGCGGACGGTTATGCCCGTTCTACCGGCCGCACCGGCGTTGTCATCGCCACATCCGGCCCCGGTGCCACCAATTTGGTCACAGGAATCGCCACGGCCTATATGGATTCGGTGCCGATGGTGGCAATCACCGGCAACGTGAGCGTGGGGCTGCTCGGACGTGACTCCTTTCAGGAAGTAGATATCACCGGCATCACCGCCCCCATCACCAAACACAATTTTATTGTTAAAAAACCGGAAGAACTGGCCTCAACCATCCGCCGGGCATTCGCGATAGCAGGCAGCGGCCGGCCCGGGCCGGTGCTGGTGGATATTCCAAAAGATATCACGGCGGCGATGATCGAATATACGCCGGAGACACCGGAACCGACATGCAAAACGGACGCTCCCCTCCCCTCTCTGGATGAAGCTGTCGCATTGATTACGCAAAGCCGGCGTCCGTTCATTTTTGCCGGAGGCGGCGCTATTGCTTCCGGAGCTGCCAACTCCCTGTCAGCATTTGCGGATAAAATCGACGCACCAGTCGCGCTCAGCTTGATGGGTCTCGGCGCTCTGCCGCCGGATAATCCGCGCTTCACCGGCATGATGGGGATGCACGGTTCGAAGACATCTTCTTATGCAGTGGAAAATTGCGATCTGTTTCTTGCACTCGGCACCCGTTTTTCTGATCGCGTGCTCTGCAATGCGAGCTATTTTGCGAAAAATGCAAAAATCCTGCAAATCGACATTGATCCCGCAGAGATCAACAAAAACATCCCGGTGTTTGCTTCTGTGGCAGGCGACCTCGACGCCATTTTAACCGAGCTGGTCTGTCGTCTGCCTGACGGCATTGCCCATTCCGAGTGGATGGAGAAAATGAAAGCGCTCAAAGCAACCTATCCAATTGATCGTCCGCTTAGTGGAGACACCATGCCGTACGCAGTGCTCTCCACGTTGCACGACCTCGCGCCGGATGCCATCATCACCACGGAAGTGGGCCAGCACCAGATGTGGGCGGGACAATATTTCCATTTTGCACGCCCGCGCCAATTCCTCACCTCCGGCGGATTGGGCACCATGGGATATGGATTGGGCGCCGCCCTTGGCGCACAGGCCGCCAACCCAAACAAACATGTCATTAACGTGGCTGGGGACGGCAGTTTCTTCATGAACTTAAACGAGTTGGCTACCGCGGTGACCTATCACCTCCCGGTCATTGAACTTATTATGAACAATGGCGTACTGGGTATGGTGCGTCAATGGCAGCAGTTGTTTTATAAGGAACATTATTCACATTCCGTATTGGAACGCCAGACAGATCTCGCCGCTTTGGCCCGTGCTTTTGGGGCGCTGCCGTTCACCATTGCGCAACCCGCGGATATCCGTCCCGTACTTTCCGAAGCGTTGAAAAGCGGAAAGCCCTGTGTCATTAACTGTCTGATTGACCCGGAAGAGAACGTGTTGCCGATGGTTCCAGCGGGCAGACCCATTGGCGAGCCCATTCTCACCCTTGAAAAAGGAGGCAGCGATGAAACGCATTGAGATCTTTGACTCCACATTGCGCGACGGCGCGCAGGGCGAAGGTATCTCTTTTTCGGTAGAAGATAAGCTGTCTATCACGGCAGCACTGGACGAACTCGGCGTTTCTTACATCGAGGCCGGAAACCCCGGCTCCAACCCCAAAGACCTGGAGTTTTTTACACGGGCAACCAGTCTGCGGCACGCCAAGCTTTGCGCATTCGGCAGCACCCGCCGTCATGGCATCCGTGTGGAGGACGACAAAAATGTCCGTTCACTGGAAAAAACCTCCACCCCCGCCGTTGCCATCTTCGGTAAATCGTGGGATTTGCATGTCACCGATGTCATCCGCACTTCATTGGAAGAAAACATCGCCATGATTCGTGAGACAATTGCCTATTTCAAATCGCACGGGCGTGAAGTACTGTTCGACGCGGAACATTTCTTCGACGGCTATGCCAAAAACAAAACGTATGCGCTGGCTACGCTGCGGGCAGCCTGTGAAGGCGGGGCGGATGTCCTCTGTCTTTGTGACACGCGCGGCGCGACCTATCTCACCGATATCAATGCAGCGGTCATGGACGTTTGCCGGACATTCGGAAAGCGCTTGGCTATCCACTGCCACAACGACACGGGCATGGCGGTTGCAGGCTCCATGATTGCGGTTGACGCCGGCGCCACACAGGTGCAGGGCACTTTGCTCGGTATCGGCGAGCGCTGCGGCAACGCCAATCTTGCAACCGTCATCGCCAACCTGCAAACCAAGCGCGGCTTTTCCTGCGTACCGGCGGAGCAGCTGACCAAATTGACTTCCACCGTACGGTACGTAGCCGAAACCGCTAACGTCACCCTGCCGGGCGATGCGCCGTATGTGGGCGGCAGCGCTTTTGCACACAAAGGCGGTATGCACATCGACGGCGTAATGAAACTGCCCCGCAGCTTTGAGCATATCGACCCTGAAACGGTAGGGAACGAGCGGCGCTTTCTGCTTTCGGAAGTTAGCGGACGCACCACGGTTTTGGCAGCCGTCCAGCGCATCGACCCCACGCTGACAAAGGATTCCCCGGAAGTCAAGGCAGTGGTGGCACGCATCAAAGAACTGGAATTTGAAGGCTATCAGTTTGAGGGAGCGCAAGCCACAGTGGAACTGCTCATCCGCAAAGTGCTGGGTGTCTACAAACCGTTCTTTGAATTGGAGCAATACAAGATCATTGGCGAACAGCCGCCGGTCGGCGATAAAAGCGATACCGCAGTTATCCGCCTGCGTGCGTTCGGCAAATCTGAGATTTCCGCCGCGCAGGGCGACGGGCCGGTGCACGCACTGGACATCGCGCTGAAAAAGGCGCTCACTGTCTTTTACCCCGCCATTAAACATGTCCGGCTGACGGATTACAAGGTTCGTGTAATGGAATCGCGCAGCGCCACCGCCTCCAAAGTGCGGGTACTGATTGAAACCACCGATGGCACTGCGTCTTGGACGACCGTGGGCGTTTCGCCCGATATCATTGCCGCTTCATGGATCGCACTTGTCGATTCCATTGAGTATAAATTGACGAAAGACCAACCGCAGAAGCAGCTCTGAAACAGATCTGCCGCTGCGATGGGGTTTTCCCCTCTACCAAAAAGAACAGGAGTTGATTCGATTGGGAATGACCATGACGCAAAAAATCATCGCCGCCCACGCGGGACTGGATAAGGTGGAAGCCGGCCAGCTCGTAATGGCAAAAACCGACCTCGTGCTCGGCAATGACATCACCTCGCCAGTAGCCATAAAAAACTTCGAGGCCGCGGGCTTCGACTCGGTGTTCGATAACACCAAGATCGCGCTGGTAATGGACCATTTCACCCCGAACAAAGACATCAAAGCCGCCGAACAATGTAAACAAGTACGCACCTTTGCAAAAAAGTACGGCATCGTAAACTTTTTTGACACGGGTTGTGTAGGCGTGGAGCACGCGCTGCTCCCCGAAAAAGGATTGGTCACCACCGGCGATCTGGTCGTGGGCGCCGATTCCCACACCTGCACGTACGGCGCGCTGGGCGCTTTCTCCACCGGTGTTGGCAGCACGGACATCGCGGCTGCCATGAAACTGGGAAAACTCTGGTTCAAAGTGCCGTCCGCCATCCGCTTTATCCTCAAGGGCAAACCCTCCAAATGGGTGGGCGGCAAGGATGTCATCCTGCACATCATCGGCCTTATCGGAGTGGACGGCGCACTGTATAAGTCGATGGAATTCACCGGAGACGGCCTCAAAAACCTCACGATGGAAGACCGCCTCTGCATGGCGAATATGGCCATCGAAGCCGGCGGCAAAAATGGTATCTTTGAAGTGGATGACTTGACGCTGGCCTATGCCAAAGAGCATACCACCAAACCGGTAACGGTATATAAAGCCGACGACGACGCGGTATATGACCGCACCATCGAGATTGACCTTTCCACCATCAAACCGACCGTGGCGTTCCCGCATCTTCCTGAAAACGCGCGCACCATCGACAACGTGGGCGATGTAAAGATTGATCAGGTGGTCATCGGTTCCTGCACCAACGGGCGCATTGAAGACCTGCGCATCGCGGCAGACATCCTCAAAGGCAAAACCGTGCATCCCGATGTGCGCTGCGTTATCATCCCCGCCACCCAGAAAATCTGGCTACAGGCTGTGGAAGAAGGTTTAGCAAAAATCTTTGTGGAAGCCAACTGCGCATTCTCCACACCCACCTGCGGTCCCTGCTTGGGCGGACATATGGGTATCCTCGCCGCGGGTGAGCGCTGCGTAGCCACCACCAACCGGAACTTTGTCGGCCGCATGGGCCATGTGGATTCCGAAGTGTATCTGGCAAGCCCCGCCATTGCGGCAGCCTCCGCACTGACCGGCAAGATCTCCGGCCCACAGGACTAAAGAAGGGAGTCATCAACATGAACGCAAACGGAACTGTTTTCAAATATGGCAACAACGTCGATACCGACGTCATCATCCCCGCGCGTTACCTTAATTCCTCCGACCCCAAGGAGCTTGCCTCCCACTGCATGGAGGATATCGACACCACTTTTCGGTCCCGTGTGAAACCGGGCGACATCATTGTGGGCGGCAAAAATTTTGGTTGCGGTTCCTCGCGTGAGCACGCGCCGCTGGCCATCAAAACGGCAGGTGTTTCCTGCGTGATTGCCACCACGTTCGCACGTATCTTCTACCGCAACTCCATTAACATCGGCCTGCCCATCGTCGAATGCCCCGAGGCATCCGAAAAAATCAAAAACGGCGATGAAGTGGAAGTGGATTTTGAGACCGGGCGCATCCATGATAAAACCACCGGTGAAACATTCCAGGGCGCGGCATTTCCGCCGTTTATCCAGAATATCATCGCTAACGGCGGTCTGCTCCAATCCATTCAAAACAACAAACTGTGAGGCGACATTTTAATGAATTACAAGATTGCGGTCATCAAAGGCGACGGTATTGGCCCGGAAATCGTGGACGAAGCCACCAAAGTACTTGAAGTCATCGGTGAGAAATACGGACACAGCTTTGCTTTTACCAATGTACTGATGGGCGGCTGCGCCATCGACGCGACCGGCGTACCCCTGCCGGACGAAACGGTAAAAATCTGCAAAGAAAGCGACAGTGTGTTGCTCGGCGCGGTGGGCGGCCCAAAATGGGATACGCTGCCCGGCCATCTGCGGCCTGAAAAAGGTTTGCTTGGCATCCGTGCGGCGCTGGGGCTATATGCCAACCTGCGTCCGGCAGTGCTATATGCTCCGCTGAAGGATGCCTGCCTGCTCAAACCGGAAACCGTCCAAGACGGTCTGGACATCCTCATCGTGCGGGAACTGACCGGCGGTATCTATTTCGGTGAGCGCGGTCGCCGCGATGGCAAAAACGGACCCGAAGCCTATGACACCGAGTGCTACTCTGTACCCGAGATAGAGCGCATCGCCCATGTGGCATTTGAAGCCGCACGCAAGCGCAAGAAGAAGCTGGCAAGTGTAGACAAGGCCAATGTGCTGGAAAGCTCCCGTTTGTGGCGCGAGACCATCCACCGCCTTGCCAAAGACTATCCAGACGTAGAATGCCGCGATGTATTGGTAGACAATGCCGCCATGCAGCTCGTGCGCGATCCCGGTCAGTTCGATGTGCTGGTCACCAGCAACATGTTCGGTGATATTCTCTCGGATGAAGCAAGCATGATTACCGGTTCCATCGGGATGCTGCCGTCCGCGTCTTTGGGCAAAGGCAAATTGGGCCTGTATGAGCCGACCCACGGCTCCGCTCCGGATATTGCCGGGCAAGGTAAAGCCAACCCGATTGCCACCATCATCTCCGCGGGCATGATGCTGCGCTATGCGTTCGACCTGCAAACAGAAGCCGACGCGATCGACGCCGCTGTGCTTTCCGTTCTGAAAAAAGGACTGCGCACCCCGGATATTGCCGGTGTAGGCGGACAAAACAAACCGCTCACCACCACTGAGATGGGCGACGCCATACGTGCAGAACTGCGGGCATGATCTCTGATGGTGCGCCCACACTGGGCAGTGCCACACCTCTCAGTCTCTTTTTTGTTTCATCCAATAAAAATGGAAGATTTCATTTAGGATTCCAAAAAATTATATTTTATTTTTCAAACGCCGCCGCTTTAGGCGGCGTTTTGGCGCCCAAAACGGAGATACTATTTAAAAA
>NZ_JBDNLG010000099.1:0-10508 GCF_047718355.1 Ethanoligenens sp. | reverse complement strand
CACATAAAATACCGATATAGTACTAAGTTAAAATTAGTACTATTGCCCACACGCAGTCGAACCAAAAATCTCTGTTTATTTACTTGTAGGTATCCACTAAATAAAAAAACACGGTACTTACGCCGCGTTCAATCAATTCCCCATTTATAAATGCGCATCCAGATAGATTTGCAGATTATTGTCGTGTGCCAGCTGCAGTTTCTTGCGTATATTTGTACGATGATAATCCACTGCTTTCTTGGAGATATAGAGCTGATCGGCAATCTCCTTGCTGGTAGAGCCGCCTTTAATCAGTTTGGCCACCTGAAGTTCCCGCGGTGTCAGCGTGCCGATGGCCGTGGGGCGCTTTTGGGTTAACGTGTTCACAATTTCATCAATCAATTGGTTGACCATATCCACATCCTTCCCATTGACCAGTTTTTTCAAATAATTTAGGGAAGGCTTGATAAATCGCTCTACGTTCGAGACAATGGTCTCTTCCAGATTTTCTTTGTCCTGGCCGTGCTGGTGCAATGCAGCCAATAAGACTTCATTCTGATTCTCCAGATTTTCAAACTGCATTTCGGCGCTCTTTCGATCCGTCACATCCCGCACATATTCGATTATCAAGATGACTTCACCGTTTACATCCATAACTGGAACGGAAAACAGCTGTTGCCATCCTGTCGTCTGCCCCCTTGCTTTCTGGAAACAAACCAACTCCGATTCTGGTTTTCTGTTCTCTATTGCTCGGATACTGGGACAGTTTTCACAAGGGGACGGGCAATCATGGAACAGTTTGTAACACTTTTTGCCGGTCACAATAACGTCTTGGTTATACCAGTGCTTCATTGCATTGTTGACATATTGGATGGTCAAAGTTCGACTCAACACACTGACACCATCCTGTATGCTGTCCAAAATAGCCTGAAATAGTTCCTGCGGGGGAACGGAGTCAGCATCCTGTTGTGACAAGACCAGCTTACATAATTCAGGTGTAAATACCCATGTATACTCTTGATTGGCAGCGGAACCCATCGTTATTCTCCTCCCACGGCACTATGCAGAGAAATAAGATACCATTCAATAGGCGGAACACTCCCGTTGTTCCACGCGACATACGCACTGGTTGCTCGGAAAAGCCTTAATCTTGCCTTCATTATAATTTGCACTATAACGTTTGTCAATATATTATAAAATCATATGCAATATTGTTGATTTATTATGTTTATTATGCAAAAACCTACCGCACACGCGCAGAACACATTTTACATACAGTACGGTTTTCGGCATACCCGATTGCACAAATGCTATTTTCTAGACCAAAAATATACTAATTTATCATTAGTATATTACGGGTATTTTGTTTGAATTGCCATGTTCACAGTGCTGTCTTATACTGGCATTAATCCGCATCCGTCCCATTAAATAACCGCCGGTTGTATGCTCTTTTGCAGAGCTGCGTTTGCACGCGACCTATCTCTTTTATCTGCGTGCAAGTTTTAGAGAAAAAACATCCGACAGGCCCGGAGGGATGCAGGCACAGCCTATAAGATGTCTGTCCGGAACAAACAAGAGCAATTTATTTGACAAAATTGCTTGCAACGATGAGGAGGAACGATTCATGAAATTCCGCAGGCTTTTCTTGTATGCCGTTGTGACGGCTTTCCTGGCCGGGCTGGTAACACTATTTACATGGAATATCAACGGATTCATCATCAAAGGATCAAAGACACCCTTCACGTACATTTCTTTTTGCGCATGGGCCGTCTATTTTCTAGTGGGCGCAAGCCCTAAAGCTGCGCTAAAAGCATTTTCCTCGATGATTGCCGGAATTATCGCCGCGATTTTGATGTTTGTCCTGTCGCTAGCATTCGGCTTCACACCGTGGTATGCAGTGCCGCTGGCGGTCGTCATCCTGGTAATTCCGATGATGCTGATGGAAAGCGTAAAACCCTTTAACAACGTTTCAGCTGTGTTTGTGGGCACCGGTCTCTATTTTTCTCTCTCGGCCTCCGGAGCCATTCCCTCATTTGACTTTTTCGGTTACACCCGCGCAGGACTGGCTGAATTATTTTACGTTTTGGTTGGGTTTGTGGCCGGATGGCTGACCATACAGCTTCGAGCATTTGCGGCAAGTGAAAAGCAGGCGGAAAAAAATCACGCTGTACCCATCAGTCCCTCCGCCAAGGACTCAAGAATCTAATGCAACCGATTCTATTCATTAGCTGTCCTTAAAAAACATGCGAAAATACTAACTCTGCGTTAGGACTGTTCTGATACTTTACAGGACTTATCCAACACGCACTTTTGTATTATTCTGTACAGTAGGAACAAAAGGCTGTACCTGACGACAGCTTATTTACAGGAAGCCGTTGTGTTCTAATGGTTTCCGTTGAAATTGGGAGGAATGTATCTATGGGCAGATTGGTAACCTTGTTTACCGGGCAATGGGCAGATTTAGACTTTGAAACCATGTGTCGGACGGCGCAAAAAATGGGATACGATGGTCTGGAACTTGCCTGCTGGGGTAACCACCTAAACGCTGCGAAAGCGGCCGAGGATGACGACTACGTCTCATATATTCGGGAGACACTGAAAAAATACAGATTACAATGCAAGGCATTGGGTGCGCACATCATTGGCCAGTGTGTAGGTGATCTTCCAGATGTGCGTCTGAATCATTTCGTGCCGGAGGCATATGCCAACAAACCCGAAGAGATCCGCGCATGGGCCATCCAAGAGATGAAAAATTGTGCGGTGGCCGCCCGCAAACTGGGTGCGGACGTGGTAACCGGCTTCACTGGATCACCGATTTGGCGGTATATTTATTCGTTTCCACAGACGCCGGCGGAGCTGGTAGAACAAGGATACGATGAGATTGTCCGTCTATGGACGCCGATTCTGGATGTATTCCGAGAAAACGGTGTGAAGTTCGCATTGGAAGTCCATCCGGCAGAGATTGCCTTTGACTATTATTCCACACAAAAAACACTGGAGAAATTTGCAGACTACAAAGAATTCGGCATCAATTTTGACCCCAGCCATCTGCTCTGGCAGGGCATCACGCCTCACCTGTTTCTGAATGATTTCATCGACCGGGTGTACCATATTCATATGAAGGATGCTGCTGTGACGTTAGACGGTCGCACCGGCCTGCTTGGTTCCCATATCGATTTCGGAGACTTGCGGCGCGGCTGGAACTTTCGTTCCCTCGGTCACGGCCACGTTAACTTTGAGGAAATCATTCGGGTACTCAACCGATATGGATACCAAGGGCCACTATCTGTAGAATGGGAAGACAGTGGCATGGAGCGTGAATTCGGTGGTGCACAAGCGGCGGAATTCGTACGCAAAGTGGATTTTGAACCTTCGAATGTAAAATTCGACGACGCGCTGAAAAGCTGATTGGAGGAAATACAATGGAAAAACGAATCATTCGATATGGCATGGTGGGCGGACATCTGAATGCATTTATCGGCGGTGTGCACCGAATTGCTATCGGGTTTGATCAGTCGGCCGAATTGTTTGCCGGCTGTTTCAGCCCAATCGAAAGTGAAAATACCGAAACTGCAGAACGGTATCATCTAGATCGCAGCCGGGTCTATAAAGACTACAAAGAAATGGCACAAAAAGAAAGCCAACGAGATGATAAAATCGACTTCGTAGCCATTGTCACACCCAATTTCATGCATTACGAAGTCGCCAAAGAATTTCTGTTGCACGGCATCCACGTGATGTGCGAAAAACCGCTCTGTTTTGAAGTGGACCAAGCTTTGGAATTGCAGGCGCTTGCGAAAGAAAAAGGGCTGCTCTTCGCAGTTGATTATGCTTATACCGGCAATGCCATGATCAAGCTGGCAAAACAGTTCATCGCCGATGGCGAAATTGGGGATATCGTGGGTGTTTCCGGGGAATATTTGCAGGAGTGGCTGATCGACGAACTTGGTGAGCAATCCGATACCATTAAGCTTTCCGGCTGGAGAACAAACCCTAAAGTCGCCGGCATCTCCAATTGTATCGGCGACATCGGTACACATATTGAAAGCATGGTGCACTACATCACTGGACTAACCATAAAACGTATCAGCGCGAAACTTCAGACTTTTGGCCATCCTTTGGAACTGAACGCCGATATTCTAGTGGACTATGACAACGGAGCAAGTGGCGTTTACGCCTGCTCGCAGGTAGCGATTGGCCATATGAACGATCTTTCGGTGCGTATTTTTGGCACAAAAGGCGCCCTGGAGTGGAGGCAGGAATATCCTAACGACCTGCGCGTTACCCGCAAAGGACAGCCCCCGCAGCTCTATTCCAGAGGGGCTGGTTATGTGACCGGGAGAGCGGCAGCATTAAACCGCCTGCCATCGGGACATCCGGAAGGATATTTCGAGGCAATTGCCAACATCTATAAAACATTTGCGGGCGCATTGGCGAAAAAGAATGCTGGAATCCCTCTTGACGCGGACGATCTGGACTTTCCTCGCATCGAAAGCGGCATCAGCGGCGTGCGCTTCATCCACGCCGCAGTGGAAAGTGGAAAAAATGATAGTCGCTGGGTTTCCGTCGAACCGTAAGGTTTGCGTTGACGGCCGCATTGCTTAAAAAGCAGAAACCTACCCTCATGATCAAGCAGCATAAGCAACAAAAGGCAAAACACAGCTTACCAAAAACCTATACAGTCACAAAAGGATCGCCAGCGCCTAAAAGACGCTGGCAATCCTTTTTTCGGGTCTGCCCCGGATTCTGCCCAAACTCCGTCACCGCGCAGGCTTTGATGGCAGTCACATGCGACACAACCCGTTAATCAAAAATAATTAATGTTTCAGAAGGAGGCGGACATTTGGGTAATGCGTTTGCATCAATGCTAATGCATTCTGGACTTCAACTCCGTAATAAAGTCGCTTTTGTCCTCGGGGTTCAGGATATTTTTGATTGGGATAAATAGCAATGGTATATTCGCTTTGATTGTGAGATATTCGGATGTTTCTTCCACCTTTTTAATTTTGCTGTAGGGTGTTTTGGCTTCTTGCAAATCGCAATGTTCTAAAACGCCATCATCCAATAAAGAAACGGTCTGGACGGAATCAAAAAACTCTTTCCCCAATTTTTTTACCAATGCCTTAACGGAAATTGCATTTAACAACTTGTACAGGAAATGCAAGGCCACCGTAAAAACGACTGTCATGCCAATAATAATAGGCCATGTGTCTGGCAAGTATTCTTGAAGTAGAGAAAAAATGATAGCAAAGACGACCACTCCTCCAATAATTACTCCAGCTAAATATGCTTTCTTTTTCAGCTTATAGAAGTAATCTCTTATGTCATGCTCTGTTAATCTGTATCGCAATTCCATTTTCAGTTCTCCCTTTTCATCTTTTGTAAAATAGTATGTTTTGTTTAACATGAAGATTTTACCAGATTTCCAAGGAGGATGCAATGTCAAAAATCAAGCACCAATTATCTCAGCCTTCCGATCTCAAGCGCGAGATCAGCCACACAGATGCTTCACCCTATTTTCGCCTTCAAAGAAGTCACGGATTTTCTCCCATTGGCTGTCTGTTAAGTCGCTTGAATATCCCATCTTGCACCTCCAAGATATTCCTATTGATTATATCGGCAGCTTTGGTCGTTTATTGAGTACAGGTTCTTATATGCTCTGGGCGATCAAGTATATTAGCATGTGGGTCCATTTGGGAGATGGTTTATTTGGCGCTCACGAAATATATTCCGCACCTCGACAAAGATCTAATGGATAAAGGCTTGTACGCGTCCCGGGGCACACCGCATGGCTACTGGTAGGTCCGAGTGGCCTCTGTGAGTTGAAATGTAGAATGGGGGCGTCCTTTTTCCTGCAATCTTGAGTTTTTACCCGTTACCGGAATGTTCCTTACAGCCCTAAAACGGCCCGCCAGCCGGGATAAAAGAAGGTTTGCAGCGTTTTCAGATAGTGTGCGGCATCTTCTTGGGTAAAATCGTGGACAACCACTTCAAAGATAGCAGAGGCATACGCGCTGAGCAGCAGGTGCAGCTCCTGTGGCAGGATGTCCTTGACCGGAATACCGTGCCTGCGTGCTTCTGCCAGATAGTCTTCTGTTTCTTGTTGCTCCATCATAACAAAATCGTGTACAAAATGCCCATACCGGGTGCCCTCCGCGCAACAGACCAGCAGCTTAAATGCATCAAAATGGGCGTAGATTACGTCTAGGAACAGGGGCAGATCGGCGTCGTCCCCCCACATCACATCAAGATTTCCATTGTCCAGCAATGCATAGTCCCTCTGCTTGATCGCTTCCGCTTTCTCAGCGAACGCTTTCAACGCAGGTTCCACCAACGCGGCAAACATCTCTTCCTTGTCGGCAAAATGCCGGTAGAGCGCGGCGGATGTCAAGCCCACCGCCGCCGCGATAGACCGCATGGATGCTTTTTCAAACCCTTTTTTCAGAAATTCCGCTCTCGCGGCTGGTATGATACGTGCATGATTTTCACTTTTATCTTTTGGCATGGCGGTTCCCTCTACGCAATGGTTGATAGTTATCGATGATAGCATCGTAATACGCAACATCGACAATGTCAAGTCATCACAGAGAAATTCGCTAGCACAAGTTCTCTGGCAACAGAGAGTCAAACGGTTAAGACGGTCACTTTCTGCCGATTCTGTTCCATACTGTGCAGGTTGCGAACTTCTTTCAGAATCAGAACAAATGTCCACACGATCATGACACTGTCAATAGCAAATGACCCGAAATAGATACCGGATACTCCGATAAACCGAGGGAGGAACAGCATGACAGGAACATAGAAAACCAATTGCCGGGCAATTCCAAGGATGGCGGCCGGTTTCCCCTTATTGATGGAAGGAAAAAAGGTCATCGCCGTGAAAATGATGGACAAAACGGGTAAGATCGCCATATAGATACGGAATTGTAGCAGTTGTGCGGCTGCAAAATGCTGATTCGGCAGCATCAGATTTAAAACCGGATCAGGCGAAATCATGGACAAAAGCCAGAACGGCAGGGTAAGCACAATGGCAGCCGCCGTAAATACCCAATAAGATTTGATGACCCGTTGGTACTGTTTGGCTCCATAATTGATGCCGGCAACCGGCTGCAATGCGCGCATCAAACCGAAGATCGGGGTAAGCAGGAATGTGAAAATGCGGTAAACCACACCATAAAATGCAGTGTCCAGCAACGTGCCATATTGTTTCAACGCGTTGAACACCAAAACAGCCTGCAGCAAATTCATAATGGTCATAATGAACGCAGATATCCCAAGTCCAAGAGTTGACTTTACAATGTCTTTATCGCGAAACACCGCCAACATTCGGGTTTTAAAGGAGGCAAACCCTCTGCCGAAATACAGAAGACCAATCACGGTATAGACGGCCATACCAATATTGTTGGCAATTCCGGCACCGACCACGCCCCAATGCAGGTGGACCACCAGCAGAAAATTGGAACCGACATCTGCCAAAAGTCCGATTGCCATCATGAGCGCAGCGGATTTCATCTTACCCTCCGCACGCACGATCATATTGGCGGCCAACCCATAAATCCAGAAGAAAGCGCCGTATACCGTCACACGGTAATATTGTTCACCCAAGGCGAGCGATGGACCGGTGCCGCCCATCATTTCCACCAGTTGGTGCGAGAACAGCAGCGCAATCACCATATAAAGGATCGTGCAAAGAATGGTGAGATAATGCACATTTCCCATTAAGCGTTGTTGTGTCCGCGTATCTTTCCGACCGATGGCAATGCTCAGAACCGCTCCGGCGCCTGTGCCGATGAGCGACCCCAGCGCTACACTGATCTGACTAAGTGGATAGGCGACGGAAACGCCCGCCATTGCATCCTCGCCCACATACCGGCCAACGAAAATACCGGCTAACACTGCATTCAAGCCATATAAAACCATGGCCACAATTGCGGGCCACGAAAGCCGCACCATCACTTTCCATAAATTATCGCATAAGATTTGATTTTGACCCCGGTCGCGTAAAGCCTCCGATGCTTCGTTCATTATTTCCTCCAGTTTTTCCGCTTATGATTGCGCACAATGCATATTCAACCCATGCATCCGGGAGCTCAACGGTTAGATTATACTAACAAAATAGGCGTTCTAACTGCTTTTCTATTTCAAAGCAGTATGTAGATGTCGCGAGCATTTGGTTTGCCTGCGCAGGCTATTTTAAGTTATCGTGAATAGCTATCAACGATAACAATATAGCATGGATCATATACGCTGTCAAGAACAAAATCATCCCGCCTATAGCAATTCCAATTGAGAAGGCGAGTACCCGCATTCTTAACTGGAATTGCTATAGGGGCACGCGTCTGCGTGCTAAAGCCGGATTATTTATGCCAACCGATTATGCCAACTCGAAATCGACCTGCCCCAATGCAACTTCCACCCGTGTGGCAAGCACATTTACGGAATCGCCGATAGAATAGCGCCGTCCATTAGCCGTGCAGAAAAGCTGCATGTTTTTCTCGTCGTAATCAAACCAGCCCTTAAGTGTCTCCACCCGCACAAGTCCCTCGACGGTATTCTCCAGCTCCACATAGAACCCGTAGGATTTGACGCCCGTGATGGTGCCTGGGAATGTGCCACCCACGTGTTGGAGCATGTACTCGGCCTTATAGATATCGTCACAGTCCCACTCGATCTGCATCGCGTTGACTTCCCTCTCGCTGGACTGCTCCGACGCTTCGGTTACAAAACTCTCATACCGGTTAGAGATTTCCTCCGGCGTAGCCGTTTTCTCCAGCAACTCTGAAAGGATGCGATGAATAGACAAATCGGGATACCGACGAATCGGTGAAGTAAACTGGCTGTAATATTTCAGCGCCAATCCAAAATGCCCCAGGCATTCAGGCCAATATTTCGCCTTTGCCATCGTGCGCAGTGCCATCTGGTTGAGTGCGCGCTCCTTCGGCGTCCCCTCAATCTGGTGCAGCACTTCGGCAAGATCACCGGGTGCAAGACCTGGCCGGATCTTGCGATTGTTGATGCCTACCGCTGCAAGGGACGCCGCGAAGTTCTCAAGTTTGAGTGCATCCGGCTCCTCATGTACGCGATAGACAAACGGCAATTTTTTCTCACTGGCAAAAGTGGCGACTGCCTCATTGGCCAACAGCATAAATTCCTCAATCATGCGCTCCGAAATACCACGTGTGCGACGGACGATATCCACTGCCACGCCTTGCTCGTTAAAGACAACTTCACAGTCATCCGAATCAAAATCAATAGCGCCCCGGCGCTTGCGCGCTTCCTGCAACCGTTCTGCCAACTCCCGCATAAGCGTGATGGATGGCAGCGCATCCTTATATTTTTCGAGAAGATCTTTACTTGCCGTTGCGGCATAGATCTCATTAATCTCATCATAAACGCCCTTGACATAGGAGCGGATGATGCTCTTATGCAATGTATATCCCTGCATATCACCTGCCGCATCCACGTCAATGAATACAGTGAACGCCAGCCGGTCTTCTCGGGGATTTAGCGAACAAATGCCGTTGGAGAGTGCCTCCGGCAGCATGGGGATGACGCGGTTGCCAAAATAGATGGAGGTGCCCCGCTCAAAAGCCTCTTCATTCAATGCAGTACCGGGCTGCACATAATGCGACACATCAGCGATATGCACACCCAGCCGGTAGCCATCCTCCAGCTTTTCAATCGAAATGGCATCATCCAAATCTTTGGAATGTGCGCTGTCGACAGTAAGAATGATACTGTCCCGCAGATCGAGTCGTCCCGCAGGGTCACATGTGGTTGGGATAGCATTGGCCTCGGCCAGCACTTCATCGGGAAACGACTGGCGTGCGTGGCGGCGATCCAGCACAGCCTGACAGCACGCGGCACCGCTGTCGGCAGAACCGTAGCTCATCAGCACATGCACTTGCCCATTGTCAGCCACAGAGGGATACCGTACCATCTGGGCCATGACTTTTTCATGCTCACCCAGTGTTTTTAAATCGGCCGGGTCAACTTCAATACGCTCTTTAAATCCAAAATCCGGCAGCACGAGCCCCCGTCCGCCCTCCCGGTAAAAGGTACCGGTAAACTCCACGAAGTTGCGCTTGACGATGCGCGTCACTTCGCCTTCAGGCAGGCGGTCGGTCTGCCGCAGAATATGAACTTCCACCTCATCAGTAGGCATAGCGCCCATCAAGTGAGATTTGTCGATATATACATCAGTGGATTGATCCGCAAGCTGTGCAAATCCGCCGCGCTTAGACATATTCATAATAGTGGCCGGCATTGTTTCAATCACGCGGGCTTCTACCTTTTGGGATCGGGAAATGGTCAGAGTACCCTCCCGCTCCATCTGCTGCAAAAGTCGTAAAAATGCCGGGCGCGCACTTTCCGGCAATGAAAATGCCGTGCCAAGTTCATTGATCTGCATGGGGCGGTATCCGTCAGTTTTGATAAACTGCAGCACGCGCTCTTTTATTTTGGTAATGCTCATTCCTTTTAATCTCCCGTAAACTGTTTTATACCAATCAATCATTTTTCATAATAAA
>NZ_JBDNLG010000098.1:0-10645 GCF_047718355.1 Ethanoligenens sp. | reverse complement strand
TGCGTGCCCCCTAAACCGCTAAAACTCATTTTTAACCAACCCCCCCCCCAACCGGGGGGGGGGGCTAAGCCTGGTAACATGTCTTCGCCCACAGCCCTTTATTGCTCTTGAAAACCGGCAGGGCAAGCGTATATAATAAAGGAGTATCAATACAGCTATCTTACGGTGGCGGAGGAAGCGCATATGAAAAAAGCCCTGTTGACAGCGCTGGCTGCCTGTTTTCTTTTGTTTGCCACGTCTTGCACCAATACCGCACCAAATAAGAAACCTCAGCAAAAGACACTGCGCATCACTTATGACAGCAGCCTGTATGGAAGCAATTGGATGAACAATGCTGCCAAACTGTTTCAAAAAACACATTCCTCAATCGCATTGAAAATTACGGCTGATAGCCAGCTCACCCAGCATTATACTGCGTTGCTTGAATCCGGGCAAAACACTCCCGATCTGATTTTCCTTGCCCGCACCGACTGGCAGGAAGATGCCGCTGCCGGAAAGCTTGCGAACCTAAATACGCTTTATATCGGCACAGGCGGGGGTGCACCGCTCCTATCCAAGCTGCGTGACGGGGTCGCCCCTTCCTGTATGTTGAATGGTCAATACTATGTCTATCCCTGGGGAGCACGAACCGGCGGGCTGCTTTACAGCGCCAGACTGTTTAACCAGTACGGCTGGCAGGTGCCACAAACGGTATCGGCACTGGATTCCTTATGCGCGCAGATTCGCATTGCCGGCATCGCTCCATTCACATGGAGTGCGGACCACGCCTCCGACTGGACTGACAATGTAACCGAATGGTGGGCACAGTATGAGGGACAAGCCTCCATGCAGACCTATCTGGCCATGCAAAGCCCCAGCGTCTATGGTGAACAAGGACGATTGCAGGCTTTGCAGGCTTTTGAGGAACTCCTGCCGCAGAACTCTTATAATACGCCCCTCACCATGAACGAAGGGGAGGCCGTCAAAGCCTTTACCGGCGGACACGCTGCGATGATGCCGGCCGGTTACCTCCCCGTGTTCGCGGCAAACGCGCCATCGGACGATCTGGATGTCCATGTAATGGCACTTCCCGCACCGGACGGTGCCAAGGCGCCCGGACTGCTTGCAGCTACCATCCCCGGCATCGCCGTCGTACCCGCCAAGGCTGCCGAACAAGCGCTGGCGCAGACCTTTCTATCCGATCTTACATCGGATGAGGCTCTCTCCCTGTTTATCGCCGCAACTGGACAACCGACCCCATTTGTTTTGGATAAAAACCAGACCGACCACTTGCCTCGGCTGCTCAAAAGCGCCTGCGCCCTCTGGCAGAGCGATACCCTCTACATGCTTTCCGAGCAGCCCGTCTACTACCGACGGCTGTTCGATTGGCCCGCGCAGGGTTCCCCTGTCTTGCAGATATTCAGCGGCACACGGACGGCACAACAGGCGTTTGATGACAACCTGGCCGCCGCACAATCTAACTGGAGCAATGCGCTTTCATGAGTCCGCGCGCTTTTGCTCCCCTGTATTCACACGATTGCTCCTTATCCGTTCCATAACTTTTCCCTTGCTCGTTGTCTTATTCGCCATCTTGATTGTCTAACCATGACGGACGAATCTGTTATCCTTTTTACTTTCCTCCTGATCTCAAAATTTAACACTTTAGGGTTTGACATGTATGCACCTGCATGCTACTATGGACATATAGTGTTATGTAAATAGACGGCGCAGTCGTTTTAAGGGAGATGCACGATTTGCAGAATGATTTGACGGAACAGGATTTCAGTTTTCTGGCACAGTTGGTTTATTTTGATCCTCTGCGCAAGGATGGCACGCCATGGCCCTCCAAAGGGCAGGCACACCTAACCTATACGGTGAAGGAACTGTTGGATTCCTACCGCCGCCTGCTGGATACGCCGGACGATCCGCTCAAGCCCGCCAAATCTACCGGCGTGGACGCCTGGGTCTATGCCGATCAGGTACATTTTCTCACCGACCCTAAAAATGAAGCCTATCAGAATTGGATCATCACCGATATCTGCGCGCACAACACATCGATTGAATCCGGTCTGTATGGCTTTACAGTACACATCGACGCCGACACTTCCGCCGTGGTTTTCCGCGGCAGTGAAAATCCAAAAGAACATCTCAACGACTGGCGCGCCAGTCTGGATATTGCAAACAACATGTTGATTGCCCAGCACCGTGAAGCGTCGGATTATATTGAGCAGCGCGCCGACGTCCTTGGGCAGCCGGGGCACACTTTGTATTTTGTGGGGCATTCACTGGGCGGACATGTGGCGCAGTTCTGCACATTCCTTGCTGCAGACACCGTCCGCGCCAACATCCGCAAGTGTGTTACATTCAATTCGCCGGGCTTCAATTTGGCGTTCCTAAAAAAACATGCGGCGCGTATCGACGAGCAAAAGTCAAAGATCACCAATTACCAGAACCAAAACGATTTTGTATCCTCCCTGCTCACTTCGCCGGTACCGCCAATCATTCTGCATTCACAGTACAACCAATTCAATTTTTTCTGCAACCACGCCATCTCCTCCTGCCGTCTGGACAAAAATGGGCATTTCATTGTTGCGCGCGTGCAGCAAAAGAGTTTTATCTGCGGCGGCGTATACAGTTGGAGCCTGGGCATTCAACAGTGGTCACGCGAGCGACAGGAGCGCGCCAAATGGTTTTGGGTCAGCCTGTTTCAAGGCGATCCGCTCTATATCAAAGCCTATTCCTCTCAAATGTTTCTATTGTTTAAAAACGGGGTAGGCGCAATGACCGCGTCGCTCTTTTAAAAGTCGATATGTAAGCAGCCCGGTGCGATATACATTCGCACCGGGCTGCTTTTCTGCGCATTTATGACCATAGCTTCCGTTTGCGCGCTTCCTCCACTGCCTGCACCCGTGTGGACACGCCAAGTTTTCCGTACATATTGAGCAAGTGGGTCTTCACGGTGGCCAATGAAATGCACAATTGCTCCGCAATCTGCGGGTTGGTCAGCCCGCGCGCCAGCTCCCGCAGAACTTCCTGTTCCCGCTCGCTCAGCACATTGCCTCCCAGCGGCGCAGGTGCACACAGCGCACGCACGTCCCGCAAAAAGAGTTGCTCACTTTCCGGCAGTTCACGAATCGGAAAAGCGGCAAACACGTCTGCCAAAACAAACCGCTCCACGAAAAATGGCAGCAAAATACGGTTCTCCCACGCGTAGTGAATCGCCTCCCGCAACAGATTCTGGATGATGCGGGTCTCTCCGCCGCTTTGCAGCAGCATTCCCGCCCTGAGCAGACCCGCACTCACCAGCATCAGGCGGTTTTGGTGCGCGCGCGAATAGGACAGCACCTGTTCCACCGTCTGTATTGCTGCATCATGTTCTCTCCGCTGCCAACGCAGTCTCGCACCGACCAACTGTGACATCAAAGACACCTGCCCGCCCAACGCGCCGCATTCCTGCAAAAAGCGTTCAGCCCATGCTTCTGGCAGGCGATTCTGTACTACAGGATGCAGAATCAGACGGTCACACACCAGAATGGTCCGCATGTCGCGGCTGCTCCGGTCCAACAGTTTCTCCAAATCTGGCAAAGCCGCGTCTACCGAATCAAAAATTATGTCATACTCTATCCGATTATACGCATACCCAAAGGTCATCAAATAAGAGAAATTTGGGTACTGCTTCAACCCGCGGTCTGCCTCGTCCAATGCGGCGGCAGCCGGTTCCCGCTCCATTCGTTTGAGATAAACCCCCGTACGACCGACGGCATGAAAAATTTTCAGCAGACCGACGGTGGGAGAGCGTGTTACCGCCTCTTGCATTTTTTCAAAGAACCGCAGGCTCTCGTTCAGTTCTCCCGTTTCTTCCGCCAACTGGGCACGGGATGAAAGCAGATAATAATCGACGAACGGGTTGTCGCCTCCGCCGATCTCATACGCACGATCTGCGAATTTAGCACTGTTTTCGTAATCTTCCCGCTCAAGAAAGAGACTCGCACTGCCGGCATACGCCAGTGCCTGCACCACCGGATTCATACCGGCAGCGTCAATCTGCTCGGGCAGAACGGGCATCGGTGGATGATTAAAGTCCACGGATTCTCCCACATATACCCCTATCTGCTGCCACGCGCGAAGAAACGGGTGCCCTTCATTGCTCGTTTTGAGCGCACTGTACGACTGCTTCGCACGATGGATATCCGGATGGATTAACAGGTTGTAGACAATGGACTGCACTGCCAGGTTGGTATCTGCCCGCACTATATCCAGCGGCAGGCGGTTGATATAATGCCAGGATTCTGCACAGTCGCCCATTACACCAAGCAGTTGCCCTGCCCTTGCAAATTCCCCGGCGGCAATCAGATGGGGCAATGCCGCCACCCGTTCGCCGCGCTCACACAACGCGGTAGCGGCTCTTCGGTGCAGCGCCATCTGCTCGGTTTGCGGAATAGCCTCAAATCGCCGTTTGAGATACTCCCACAAGATACTATGATACCGGTAAATTCCCGCATCCTCGTTGACACAGGTGAGAAACAGATTTTTGGCAATTAACCGCTCAATGGTCTGTGCATGGCTGCCTTCTCCCAATAACGCGGTGCACAGCGCCACGTCAAAATACGGCAGGATCGCGGTCACCATCAAAAACTGCTGTTCCTCTGCCGTCAGCGTGGCAAAGATTTCCCGTGTAAGGTAATCCGCCGTCAGCACCTGCCCGGTGCGGGTACTGCCCGCACCCATGCCGTCCGCAGCCGCCAGCAATTGCAGACCGCCAATCCAGCCATCCGCCTGCCCAGTCAGCCACGCCACCCGGTCATCATCCGCCTCCAGCCCCAACGTGTCCCGTAAAAACCGCACGCTTTCTTCCTCGGAAAGCCGCAGCGCCTCGCCATCGATAAACAGCAGTTTTCCCGCTACCGCCAATCCGCCGGTATAGAATGCGGGGTCTTCACGCGAGAGCAGGAACAGGTGCAGGTTTTCCGGAAAATCCTGCAAGAACCGTTCGAATGAACGCAATACTGCGCCGTCTTGCAGCAAATGCATATCGTCCAGCACCACCACGCAAGGCTCCACATCCGACACAGCCACCCGCACCCGCGCCGCCAGTTCTTCCGCCTGCAACGGCGTCCCACCGCTGCGGAACAACGCCATCAAACTCTCCATCCGCGCGCCGGGAAGTGCCGCCGCTGCCACCGCAAACCTGTGCCAAAATGTTAGCGGATCATCATCATCCGTATCCAGCGAGAGCCACGCGGCATTTTCCACGCCATTCTCCCGCAGAAAAGAGCTGACCAGCGTTGTTTTGCCCATGCCCGCCGCGCCTTTGATGTATGTCACACCGAATATCCATCCACGCGCGAGCATATCGAACAACTCCCGCCGTACAATATAACCGCGGCGCGGTGCGGGAATCTTCAGTTTGGCAGATAACAATGCCATGTCCTGCTCGCCTGGCTGCCACATATCGTGCATCCCCTCATCATCTTCTGCCATCCGCACGTCCACTACGGGAGAAACGTTCTTTCTATAATTGTAGGACAGTACGGCGGTTTTGACAAGGGTCTCAGCCATTTTGCACTTTGCGGCGCAAGAGGAAAAATGCTAACACAAACAGCACCGCTCCAAACACAAATACATAAAGCAGCGAACCCGGATGCGTCCATGCCGTGCCGTTTTCCAGATGCGCGGCGAACGCCATCAACTCTTTCTGCGGCAGCACACGGATGATGTTGTCCAGCACCGCGTTCTTCTGGCTGTTGGCATAAAATCCGCCCGCAAGCACCGTGGTGAACACCACAATGCTGGAACCAAACATATTTGCGTTGTCGGCCTTGTCAAACAGCGTGTTCAGCAGCAAAGCCAACGAGATACCCAACACAGCCAACGCCACAAACAGCAGCGCATATCCGGCCAGCAAAAACCCGATTGCAAATCCCACTGCCCGCAGCAGCACCAGCAGGACAAACGGCGGCAGGAACATGGACAGCGCATACAGAAAATGCCCTGCAAGATAGCTTCCCAGTGAGGTCGGTGTGACCGCGATGCGGGAAAGCTGCCCCTGTTCCCTGTCCTCTCCAAATGTGAACAGATTGGCGAATGTACCCATCAGCAAAAACAGCATGGAGAAACCAATGATATTTTCCCCGGTTCCCCGCTCCCCGCTTTGCTTGGGCACCGGTGTGTGCGGGTTTGCCAACAGTGCCTGCACCAGCGCTTTGAACTGCGCGTTGCGCAGGGTCTGGATGCGATACTTCCCACCGCCTTCATCAAAGACATAGGCGTCATATTGCCCGCGCACCAGCGCTGAATCCGGCGGTGCTTTCTTCAAAACCGTCACGTCCAGATGTGCAGACTTTGTGGAGGCTGCACCGCTTTGCGTTACCAACACGATATGGCCTTTCATCTGCTGCTGGGTCGTCATATACACCGCCAGAGCCATAGAGAGCAGCGTAATGATGACCATAATCAGCACACTGGGCAGGCGCTTGGCCATCCGGCTGTAATTATTGCGTAAAATCGTCAGCATAAGTAATCCTCCGTGTGGAAAAAGCGGGCACAGCCTACCGTCAAGATCGCCGCAGCAAGCAGTCCGCCGAAAAACAGCGGTGCAACCACTGCCATATTGCCATCAAACAGCAAGGCAAAAAACGCGTCGTTCATCCATTTGACCGGCGACAGCCGCGAGATCTGCGCCACTACACCGCCCAAGCTGTCCAGCGAAAAGAATGTGCCGCCCAGAAACGCCAGCACACTGATGAGCGTGCTGAGCAAACTGCTGGTGCTTTCCTCGCTGTGGAGTACACAGCAAAAAAAGGTACCCAGCGCGGCGGTCGCCAGTTCAATCGGCACCATCAACAGCAGCACCAGCCCAAACCGGCTGAACTGTGGAAAATGAAACAGCGCACCGAGCACCACCACGATGGTTCCATGACAAAGGAAATCAAACAGCGCGGCAGACAGTATTTTGGAAAAATAGATGGGGAAACTGCCCGCGGGAGAAAACATGATGCGCAGATTGGGTTTTTTGATATCCCGCTCCATAAACCCGTTGGACGCGGTCATCGCCCCCTCCAGCATCCCGAACACCAAAAACGACACCAGATAATAGCGATATCCCGCCCAACCGTCGGCATACGCCCCACTGTTGAGGTAGCCGAGCGTAAACACCAGTAAAACCGTGAAAACGGTATTGTAATTGATAAGCACCGGATTTTTGAACAGGTTCAGCAAATCCATGCGAAAAATTGTGGCAAACCGCCGCATAAAAACCATTCCCCCTTTCCGCTTCAATCGCGCAGAGTGCGGCCGGTCAGCTTGAGGAAGACGGTCTCCAGGCTGGCCTCCTCACTGGTGATGTTTTTGATTTCCACGTTTTTTTGATACAGTGCGGCAATGATGCGGTCAAGGTTTGCCATGCCGCGCAGGGACGCGATTTCGACAGTATCCTCCCCCACCTGCGCCGTTTTGACTCCCTCTATCCTGTAAAGGTCTTCCACTTGTAGGGCCTCCGCACGCGCCACTGTCAGGGTATAGTGCGTTTCGTCCTGATAAGCCTGCTTCAGGCTTTCTTTGGTACCCTCCGCAATGATCTCCCCATGATCCATGATGATGATGCGGGTGGAGATAGCCTCCACCTCCTCCATGTAATGCGTGGTATACAGCACCGTCATACCGCCCTCACGCAGGGTACGAATACTGTCGAGAATATGGTTACGCGACTGCGGGTCGATGCCCACCGTTGGTTCATCCATAATGACCAGTTCCGGGTGGTGCGCGATGGCACAGGCGATGTTCAGCCGTCGTTTCATCCCGCCTGAAAAAGTCTTAACCGCATCATGCCGCCGATCCTCCAGCCCCGCCAGCGCCAATGCCTCGTCGACCGCGTGGTCGAGAGCCTGCCCTCGCAACCCATAGAGCGCGGCAAAAAAATGCAGGTTGCGCTCGGCAGACAATTCCTCGTACAGAGCGATGTCCTGCGGCACTACGCCAAGATGTTGTTTGTATGCCTTAAGCTGACCGCAGATATTTTGGCCATGATAGCGCACCTCGCCCCCATCATGCCCCAACATACCGGTGAGAATATTGATGGTCGTGCTTTTACCCGCACCATTCGGACCGAGAAGACAGAGGATTTCCCCCTGATTGACTGTGAAGCTTACATTTTTCAACACAGTTTTTTGCTTAAATCGTTTCGACAGGTCTTTTACCGCCAGAATCGTTTCCATTTCAATCACCTTCCGTCCTCTATGCTACCAGAATCCAATGAAAAGGGAATCAACCGAACGGCTGATTTTGCACATTTTCTCTCTCATCCGCCACATCAGCCGCCTAAATTGACACAGCACGAAGCCGACAGCAAAATTGCTGTCGGCTTCGTGCTGCTCTTTTCTCTGTATCGGTCAACTATGTGCCAGACTGCGCGTGCTTTCAAAAAGCCGGCGCGCCCGCACCAGCCAGATGACCGCCGCCACTGCAAAGACAGCTGCGATACCCTCACTAATCAGTACCGGAGCGGGTGTATACCGCCCCATCGCCGCGCCAAAATCCAGCAATGCGTGCAGTCCGATAGCCAGCACAAAAAACTTCGGCTGTTTTCGTGCCACCGCATACAGCACCAGCACCGAGAGTCCCAGCTGAACAGCCAACGCTAAAATGCGTTCCAGCCCGCTGACTGCGAACAGGTACGGCTGGATTTGTATCACCGTCCTCTGCATCTGTGCAAAAGTTGCCACCTGTGCCGTTACCCCAATAAGCAGCAGTTCCAGCCCGCCATGTCCCAACCCGTATATAATGCCATCCTGATACCGATGTTTCCGCTTGAAAAACAGACGGAATGCGACAAAACGCCCGGTTTCCTCAAATAGTCCTGCCATCAGACCCCCGTAGATGGCATACGCCAACGGTTGTCTGAAAAACGCGGCAGTCGCAGGAATCTTGATCAAAATGAAATAATGTACAATGCGTTCCAGCACCAATGCCATGACCAGAAAAACACCCGCGCCAATCAGCAGCTCTTTCACCCCGCTTTTATAGCGGCGAAAGAACAATACCAACAGCACCACCCAAACCGCAAGCGGTGCCAACGCACCAAACATGATACCAACCAGTGTAGCTGAACTGACCATTCTAAATCGTCTCCTCATTCATTGTCATTTTTTAATATGAAAGGAAAATACCAAGGTACCTATCACAAACACCACGATGCCAACGAGAAAAACCCAGGCAAGCGGGCGGGCGAAATTCATGGTATAGCCGATGCCCGCCCGTTTTTCCACAAAAACCGATGGATCGCCGGGGTTATAGTAAAACATCCCCAGCACCCACTTTGCGTCATCATCCAGAATATCGCCATGCGGCTTTTTGACACGCACCAGTCTCACATAAACAATCATCATTATGATGGCAGACAAACCGCACAGAATGCCGCTCACACCGACCCATATCATCGGGAAAACCACCAGCTGGCGGATCTGAATCAACAGGAAAATGACCTGCGTCAGCAAACCGGTAGCCAACAATAGAAACGCCATCACCTTGCGATAAAAGACAGAGCCGGGTGCGGCCTGGGGATTTCCGCGCACCGACGCTGGCGCGTGCCGCACAAATAAGAAAGAAACAGCAATCATGGCAGCAATTGCCACATGAATGAAAAGCGGAAACAAGACCACCCCCCATGATTTGAGTGAAAAAGCGTCCGGCACGCCCGACCAGCCATAATGTATGGGGATATGTGTGGGCAAATACGGATATCCCAGCACCGCAAGCAAAACCGCCGCGCATAGCATCGGAACAAGCAAAAGTACCCATGCGGCGTGCAGTACAGTCTGCCGCTCCGGCATCCCTGTCTCCACCGTAATTTGATCGGTAACCAGTGTACCGCCCGTCTGGAGGCTTGCCTTGAACCGGCGGACTTCCGCGCGTGCCAAGACGAATAGCACACCCTCCCCTACAATCATGGCAAACAACACACCAGTATTTATGGCGACCGCGGTCAACAGAGGAACCCACAGGCTCCAAACCAGCCCTGCCACCCCAATGACGGCACAAAGCGCGACCGACCGCATCAGATATTGCTTACGCACCGCGCGCATTTCCTGTCGATGCCAGACCTCCGTGTCGCCAAAAACCACGCTAAACAAGACATTTCGTCTGGAGAACCACGGCTGCGCGATACAAAGTGCGGCAATGGGCGGATAAATCAGCCACATCGCCCATAAAGAGCCACTCATCTCTGTTCTTCCTTTCGTGTCAATAAAGAAACAATTGCAATCTGTCTATTTAGGTCCGTCAAATTCGTCATACAACGCGTTGACCAAATGATGAAGCCATACACGGTCCACATGACGTGTGACGGCCTCGGAAACGATATTGCGCATCGTCCCCTCTGCTGTCTGGAGAAAATCCGCCGCATTCCGTGCGGCATTGCCCGCGTGCACCACCGCACCCCGGCTGCGTGCCAATGTAATGAATCCCTCCTTTTGGAGTAATTTATAGGCTTTGTTGACAGTGTGCAGATTTACCCCAATCTCCTCTCCTAACGTGCGCACAGACGGCAATGCGTCGCCGTCGCGGAGGTTACCGGACGCAATCCCTACAACAATCTGGTTGCGAATCTGCATATAGATAGGCTCTTCTGATAAGAAATCAATTTTTAAAAGCATAGCGTCCCTCCAATTCG
>NZ_JBDNLG010000097.1:0-10672 GCF_047718355.1 Ethanoligenens sp. | reverse complement strand
CGCATAGACATGGGAAAAGCCCGCTATACAGCGGGCTTTTAAGTGGTGGAGGCGAGCCGAGCCATTACAAGGTTCAAAAATTGCAAAGCCTGGTCACAATATTTTTAGATGGATACAGAAAGATAACTGATAGATAGGAACGGAGGCGGGGAGAAAGGCGGTATAGACCGAGGAAAAACCGAAAACGTCACATCGTTATAGATGCAATGGAAAGTTTGCTCTCAGTCGTCGTACATGCGGCAAACATTCACGATACAAAGTCCAGTATTGAACCTGCAAAACTTGCCTACGAGCGTTATCTATCCATCGAAAAATTCTGTGTTACTTGGGACTTTTATTTGTGGGATTCTCTTGCAATCAGATAAAAAATCCCCGATAATATGGATGGATATTGTATTATGCCTCATTGGAGGGAAAGCCTGTGACGTTGAACGTACGTATCATCATGCATACCGTCAATTACATTGCCTTTTGTATCACGCTGTTTGCCGTGTCGCTTTTGAGTTCTCAGGCGCGTTTTCTTCTCCTTCTGTTTTCGTTTGGTTTTTTGAGTAATTATACCGTCCACACATTTTTGCTGTATGAAAAGCAAGCAGCCTGTCTGTTTTCCTCGCTGGTCGATCTGGTTGTGGTTGGCGTCATCATGGCGATGGATCCTTCCGGAGCGAGCCTGTTTCTAGGGCCGTTTCTCATTGGCGATGCCATACTGGATCTGCATGCCCAATCTGCTACTCTGCTGGTGTGTGTGGACTTCGGTATTTGTGTCACCAAGTTGTTCAATGTTCTGCATGGTCGCATGGTGTGGTTTCTTCCTTGTCTGCTGCTTTGCGCCGCCGCATTTGTGCTTTTTTCTCTGATTTTTATGCTCATTAAGCGGCTGAGAATGCAGAATGAACGGCTGGAAAACGCACTGCGGGACAGCATGGTGGAAAAAGTGCAGGCGCAAGCACGCAGGCGTGAACTGGAAGTGGCCTATAAGCAGGCGGTGCAGGCTTCAGCCGCCGATGCGCGAAACCGCATCGCCCGCGAGATACATGATACCGTGGGGCATACCCTCACAACGGTACTGGTGGAACTGGAAGCATCCCACCGGCTGATTGGACGGGATTCGTCACGCGCGATGGAAAAACTCACACTGGCGCAAGAGCAGGTGCGCACAGGGCTACATGCCATCCGTGCCTCGGTGCGGATACTGGAGGAGGATAAATCACTGCTAGACCCGCTCAACGCGATGGAAACCCTACTGCAGGATTGTGCCGCTCACACTGGCATTACTGTCACCTGCCGTATTGACCGCAACATTCCGCTTTCCAAACAGGCGGGAGATATCCTATACACCTGCCTGCGGGAGGGACTGACCAACAGCCTGCGTCACGGGAAGTCCACGGCGGTGGAATGCGCTCTCGTTCGGGAAGAGAACGGACTTCGTTTTTCTCTTTCAGATAACGGGGCGGGTGCCACCGCCGTATCGCCCGGTTTCGGGATTCGCGCCATGCAGTCTCGCGTGGAGCAGGCAAACGGATCATTGCGTATCCAAACCGAGAAAGGGAAGGGATTTTCTATCCGAATTTGGCTGCCAGCCTTCGCTTCATGACTGTTTTTGAATCTGTGCGGGGGGTTTTTATGATAAAGGTATTGATTGCTGATGACCAGACATTGATGCGCGATGGCCTAAAAACCATTTTGGAACTGGAACCGGACATCACCGTAACTGGGTTGGCGGCAGACGGCGCGGAGGCCTGTGTGCTTTGCGGTGTACAAACGCCTGATGTGGCGCTGATGGACATCCGCATGCCCATCATGGATGGCGTGGCGGCCACAGCGGCAATTAAAAAACAGTATCCGGACATCGCCGTATTGGTTCTCACCACGTTTGATGATGACGGAAGCATCGTGCAGGCATTAAAAAATGGGGCCATTGGCTACCTGCTGAAAGATATAGAAGCCGATCGACTCATCCAGACGATTCGGGACGCAGCCCAGGGAAAATTTACATGGCCCGCCATGCTGGCGGACAAACTGACGAAACATCTGCGCACTGCCGCGACTGCTTTTTCCGTGGCTTTGACGGAATTGACCGGGCGGGAGCGCGACGTGGCAAATCTGTTAGCCGGGGGATGCACCAACCAGCAGATTGCCCAAACGCTTTGCCTGTCGGAAGGCACGGTGAAAAACCATGTGAGCAGTATGTACTCCAAATTGGGCATATATGACCGCACCGCCGCCGCGCTGGCATTGCGCAGAATGCTGGATAAATAAAGTGGTCGTTCTTTTTGAGCCGCGTGGTCAATCAGATGGGGGATGGGACTGTACCCGGATACCATGACCGCAGTCATGGGTAAAATCATGACTGCGGTTACTTTTTTGCCCGCGGGTTTTCAGGTAAACTGGTAACATACCCATCCGGCAACAGACCAAAATGAACGAAAGGTGTGAAACAATGCAGCCTCTTTCCCCCCTCCTCTATTTCCGCCGCAACAAACGTCAGTTTTTTGCCTCCGTCACATCCGTCATCACTGCTATCTGTTTCCTGTATCTCATGGAGAGCTTCGTGCATTCCATCATGCTCTCCGTGCTGGCAACAGATGGGGCGGAACTGCATGTCGCTATGGAAGTGTTTCCAAGCGATACCGTCCCGCAGGTGCCTGCGCAGACCATCGCAGATCTGGAAAACAATTTGCACATTGACCGGCTGGTACCGGTGTCCCTCCAAACCATTGCATTCAATTTGCCCGGCACATCCAATGGTATCTCCGTTTTCGGAGTGGGCGACGATAATCGCCGGTATTTCCTGTCGAAATTTCAAATTCATATTCTGCAAGGCCGCTTACCCCAAAACGGGCAGAATGAGACTGCCTTGGATGAACGCGTCGCGATAAACAATCACCTTCATGTGGGTAGCCGTGTAGGCTCCAATCTGGACAAAACCCAGTATCTAAAAGGCGATTATACGGTTGTTGGCATTCTGCGTGGCAACAGCAGTCTGAGTATCATGGGCAAGCCGTATCCCGCAATGGAGCAGACTGACCGCGCCACACAACTGGCGCGCGGCTTTCTGGTTTTCCCGAAAGCGGGACAGATGGCCGAAGCGGAAAAAGCGGTGCAGCCGCTCATCCGCAAGAATCTGATTGTCTGGACACCGTCGCGCGCCGCCGCACAGTTCAAGGCTACTACGCAGTCGGTGAATATCCTGGATGGATTTGCGGTGCTGTCCATTTTTGTGATGGTAGTCTGCCTGGTTTGCTCAAAGTATGCACAGTATTTTGAGCGACGCAGTGAATTTGGTGTACTCAATGCTATGGGTTATACCCGAGGTGACCTTCTGTGGCGCGCGTTTCTGGAAGTAACAATCACCAACCTATTCGGTTTTGCACTGGGCATGGCGTTTGCGATCGTGATCTGCCGCATTGTTACATACAATGCGTTTGAACGAATCGGTGGGGTGGGCGTCTACCTGTATGGGAAAGCTGCCGTGGTGGCACTGCTTGCACCTCTATTCACCACTCTGTTCACGCTTATTCCGGTTTTCCGACTCATCGGGCGGGTGGACGCCATTTCTATCATTGAGAAAAATTAAGGAGGGGCAATATGACCTTCACACTCGAACATATCAACCTGATCTATGACATGGAAAAAGAAGTGCAGACATTGGCCCTGCAGGACGTGAACCTCACCCTTAGCGGCAATAAACTCATTGGCATTCTCGGCCCCTCCGGCAGTGGAAAAAGTTCTCTGCTCTATGCCATGGCCGGTTTGCGCCGCCCCACAAGCGGTTATGTAGCGTATAACGACACGGCTTATGGCCCGCTCGGCGCGTCCGCGCTTGCCACCTTGAGGCGAAATGAATTTGGTTTTGTATTTCAACGGCATTTCCTTATCAACTATATGACCGTGCTGGAAAACTTGCTTACACCGCTAAACAAAAACACCAGGCTTGCGAGGGATAAGGCCTTATCGCTTCTGGAGCGGCTAGGTATCGCCCACGCGGCAGGGAAACGCCCTTACCAGCTCTCGGGCGGGCAACGGCAGCGTGCTGCCATCGCCCGTGCCTTGATGAACGATCCCAAGGTCATTTTCTGCGACGAACCTACTGCCGCTCTCGATCACCAAAGCGCCCGCGACGTGGTGGCTTTGCTGGAGGAGTATACCGCCCACGCCATGGTCATCATCGTGACACACGATGAGAGCATTTTGAAAAATGCGGACACCATCATCCGTATCTGGGATGGAGCCATTACCGAGATCACCTCCCCAAAAGCGGAGGGACAGCCATGAAACCGCTTTCCCCATTGCTCTATCTAAAAAACAATGCTAAAACTGCACTCACCATTTTCTTCGCCATGGCAATCTGCGTGTTTCTGGTCAATTTTTATGGACTGTTCAGCGCAACCACGACAGACACAACGCTGAATGGATCGCTGAACCTTATGAAAACCTGTACAGAGGTCTATTCCACAAACGATGTGGCCCTGCCGCCTGCTTTTTTGCAAAAGCTGGATGCGCAAAAGAACGCCAATCCTCTTCCGGTGCTCAATAACTTGAACGGCGGTCTGCGCTACAGCCGCGGAATGGCCAGTTCCAGTATGACGATTTTCAATATGTATGCCGCCGACGCCGCTACTCTCCTGCGCATCTATCATATGCGTTTGTCACAGGGTCGGATGCCACGTGACAATGCCCATGAAATTCTTGTTACACGTGACTTTGTGCTGCAAAATGGTTTGAACGTGGGCGACGCGGTGGGCACCGAGATTGCGGACAAATATCAGTTGCCCGGGCGCTACGTTATCACCGGTCTGCTGGATGGCCCGCTCGTATTTGCGGTAGTCTGCCAGACGGAGAGTACGCCAAGGGACGTAATGCGGCAATATTCCCTCATCTACCGCATCGATCATATGTCTGTCCAGACACAGAAAACCTTGAAGAACTTGCTGCCCAGAACCGCAATGGTATTGGATTATTATACGTTTTCCAACCAACTTTACGGGCAGTTGCAGATGATGCAGATACTTGCCATTATTATCACCGCCATGATGGTGGTCATTCTTTGCATCGCGTTGGGCAACCTGAATGTCATCACGTTCGCCACCCGACAAGAGGAGTTTGCTATCCTGAGCGCAATTGGTTACCCTAAACGGCGGCTGGTGCGCAAACTCTGGGAAGAAACCGTATTGGTCTGTTTTATGGGATATGGCGCTGGCGTTATTCTAACTTCGCTGACGGCATGGCTGCTCAATCAGACTATTTATATGCCACAGGGTGCACCATTGGTGCTTTACGATGTGCAAGGTTCGCTGGCCGCGCTTACCATCCCCATTCTGGTTTCGGTCTTTAGCATTCTTCCGGGCATTTTTCACAATTTTTTCGGGCACGCAAATTTCAGTGTGTGATTCCACTTCGACTTAAATCGTGAACAGGTGGCCAACTTTCTGGTTGACAAACACAAGTTGATGTCCAATAACCAGTAGTAAAGGTGGTCCATTATTACAGTCAATCTGCGTGTGCCACTTCCCGCGTTTCCATGAGAGTGTCCTCCTTTGGAGTTCCTAGCCTTTTTCTAAAAAAATTCTTGAGGCTTTTTCAGGCCTATTTTCTAATGTTGATGGGAGCGTGTCCATATAACAGATTGTTTGACGCTTACGTTTAGGCTGGTTCTCTGTACGGAAATATATTGTAATCTCCCTATTGGGTTGCCGTGCTTGTAACATTTGCCTTGGGTATCGTCGGCAGCGAGGTGGGATGTGCGATATTAGGAAACGATACGGAGCTGATTACAGGCGAGATAGATCAAGTCTGTTTGTCTCATGGCTTTTTCAGAATCCATCAGGAGAATAAGCCTGAGAACGGTTCAGAAGACTCAACAATAATCGTTCCCGCTGACATTTCGGCGGAAGCGCGCCTGCTCGTTCAGGAAACGGCCAAAGCCGTATATCACGCCTTGGGCTGCAGGGGACTTTCGAGGGTGGATATGTTCCTGACGCAAGATGGGAAGGTAATACTTAACGAAGTTAACACAATGCCTGGCATGACCTCATACAGCCGTTATCCGAGAATGATGGTGGCCGCGGGGTTACCACTTACCGAAGTAATCAACCGTGTCGTGTCGTTGGCAATGATAGGAGAAAGACGATGAAAAATGATTTTGTCTTTGTGGACGAGATGGTATCCGGAATACGTTGGGATGCCAAATACGCCACATGGGATAATTTTACCGGAAGGCCGGTGGACGGATATTTAGCGAATCGAATTGTCGGTACGATAATCATGTGTGCGGCTCTGAAAAAAGCACAAGCCAAAGCCGCATCCTCTGGCTTTGGCTTGCTCCTTTGGGATGGTTATCGACCTCAAAGTGCCGTGGATTGTTTTTTGCGTTGGTCAAAACAGCCGGAATACGGTCGGACGAAAGGAAAACACTATCCGAATATCGACAAAACTGAAATAGTGGAAAAAGGATATGTGGCTGCTAAGTCGGGTCACAGTCGGGGCGGTACAATTGACTTAACGCTTTATCATTTAGCTACCGGTACACTTGTTCCAATGGGAGGTGACTTTGATCTGATGGATTCGGTTTCACATCATGGGGCAAAAGGGATCACACAAGTTGAAGCGAGAAATCGACAAACCCTTTGTTCTATCATGGAGTTCTGCGGTTTTGTTCTATACAATTGTGAGTGGTGGCATTACACACTGAAGCAGGAGCCTTATCCAAATACTTATTTTAATTTTTCCATCTTATGATGCGAGAAATAAATATTTGTTTAGCCCGTCGAAAGACGGCGATGTAAAACTACTGGTCTAAGGCTAATGCTATGACAGCCAGTTTGCATCAAGGAAGCCCGAACCTACATGTTCTGGTCTCTTATGCTTATTTGATTCTTGAATTAACCCGGAAGAGCACGCCCGGAAGCTGCGAGAACATCATAGCCCCACCGCAGCATAATACTTTCCAGAATGAGATAAGACCTTGCTGTAGGCGTGGGCTTACCTAACTTTGATCATTTTGGCTCGCACAAATATTTGTCCACCCTATTGCGTTCTCTTAGCTGGTTTACACTGGGTAGGGCACCATACAGCGCTTTGCTGTACAGTTGCTCATGCCTAAACTACAACGAGGGGAATCGGTCTGACGCGTCATTGCTAGAGCTTTCATGCTCGTTCGTGCAAACTGTCAGCGGTCACGCCCTTTTTAGCAAGGCCGGGTCTTTGCAGCGTTTCGATCACTTGATTTCCTTGTCCACGATGGGGATATATACGACGTGCATGTGATAATGGAACACGTTCCGGTCAAGCTGTTCCGACTGGGCGCGGTTGCGCTCGTCGGCGTGCATGACTGCCGACAGTATGTACTGTTCGCCCCCGGCCTCCTTGACCGCCAGCCGGTAGACCTCCGCGAAAAACTCTTTGGCGTATTCATAGCCGCCGTTGCGGTCGAAATAGGCGGTGTTCACATCAAAAATCAGTTCGTCGATCACCTTTGCGCTTGGTTGCAGGCCGCGCGTACTGATGGTGCCGTCCGTAATCATCCGGTCAAAGGTTTCCGCGTAACCGCCGTCACAGCTTTTGAAATGGATGTTCAGATAGGAGCGATCCTTTACAATGTCGGGATTGCTGTACTCCTGATTTTTCCGTTCGTTGTGGCGCTCCCGAATGGATACGCTTTTCTTCTGGTAGGCTTCGTTTCGGACAATGCACCTGTCTGTTTTCGGCATGACATGCCCCCCTTTCAATTACCATGATATTTCTGAAACTTTTGGACGGGCGCAGGGTAAAACGAAACTTCGGGCCATGTTGACCCGAAGTGAGATAGAATTGTGAAGTTAAGGAAAATGTTGTATAATAGCGCTTATAGTTTTAATGCTGATCATTTGTCTTTTGAGGAAGAAGGGAAACGGAAATGGAGTGCAAAATAAGGTGTTGGGAAATGGAAGATGTACCTGAACTGGCTGAAGCATTAAACAACAGGAACGTACAGAATAATCTGAGAGATGGATTGCCGTATCCATATACCGAAAACGATGCGAAAGATTTTATAAAGGCAATGTTGAATGCTGATGAAAATACGACTTTTGCATTTGCTATTACTTTCGATGATACAGTTGTTGGAAGCATTGGTGTGTTCCGCAAGGATAACATTCATTTCCGTACTGCCGAAATGGGATATTATATAGCCGAACCTTTTTGGGGTAAAGGCTTAGGCACCAGTGCGGTCAAGCAAGTGTGCCATTATATTTTTGAACATACCGACATTATCCGTATTTTTGCTGAACCATTTGTTTTCAATGCTGCGTCCTGCCGAATCCTAGAAAAAAGTGGATTCGAATATGAGGGAACACTTAGAAGTAATGCGGTGAAAACCGGTAACATTTTAGATATGAAAATGTATTCACTCATTAAAGGATGAATATGGCGATTATTGAGCAAAATGGGAATTCCATATAAACGCAGCAGCTACGGTCATATACTTCCATGAAGTATATGACCCACTCTGACACTTTCCGCTTCGCGGCAAAGTGTCCCGTGGGCTCTCCGAGGGGGGAACGCTCCTACGGGGACTTGCGGCCTAAAGGTCGCACAAAAGCGGGGTGCGGTTTTTCTCCACACTCCGCTTTTGCATGGTGCGCGCCAATCCGCAAACCGGCGGCGCGGGTTAAGTGCTGCTATGCTTTAAAGCCTTTCAGCTTTTTCAGTGCGGCCTTGACCGACTGAGTTACGCTTCCGTGGTTCACTCCTTCCATCTCCGCAATCTGCCGGAAGTTCATACCTTCAAAGTAATAAGCGATTAGCCGCCGCTGTTGAATCTTCGTGAGCTGCCCAATGGCGGCGAAAAGCTCGCGCATCGCTTCTTCTCGGATATAGATTTCCTCCGGCGTTTCAGGCTTGATAACCAGTTGTTTTCAATGCCGTCGCCCATGTCCAAAGTATAATGTGCTTTGTAGCTGTAAGTACGCCGCTTGTATGCGGATTCTTGCCGGTTAGCCGCTTTCATTGCTTCCAGCATTTCATCCGTGATTTCCACGAATGTATCTTCCTTGCACCACGGGTAAAAGTTCCGCAAATTGATTGTTGTCATATACGATTCCTCCGTTTCGTTTTTAGGGTGAATAGGCATCGAAACGGGGTGCGGTGGGGAACGGCAACGAGGCTGGACTTCGGGCCATGTTGGTCCGAAGTGGTGCAGGGGCTTGTCAGATAAAATGCCAGTTAAAAAAGAGCACAAAAAAACACCTATCCGAGAAAAATCTCGAATGGTGTCGAATGAAAAATGAGTGCAGAAGCACCCCACGAATTGCTGTGATTTCTTGAAATTATATAGGACGAGAACATCAGCTAAGCTAAACCGTCACTGTAAAGTGGCGGCTCCTTAGGGATAAGAGAAAGTGGCTTCGGGTACATATAAAATCATCCTGTCCCAAAGCCGCCTTGTCAAAAAGGACGTAACTATTACGCCCTTCGCAATCTCCTTTTTTGCAAAGAAATACGGCGGCTTTGATTTTTTATTTCAAAACCGCCGTTAGGACTTGTGGTTGAAAAACAGCCGTAGAATATCATCTGCCCCATACGCGGTTTTTTTTATTTTCCCGCATGGTAGGCATATAAGGCTATTTTATAGTTCGCTATCTCTTATATTTGTCGTCTATTTACCAACCTTGATGTTTCTTTCAGCAAAGACCTTTTTAGCTACATTAACAGCATTAAGCACCTTTGGAAACCCTGTATAGGGAAGACACTGAATAAAGGTTTCAATCACTTTTTCGGGAGAAATACCAACATTCAAAGACCCGTTAATATGAACCTCTAATTGAGGCTCGCAACCTCCGGCGGTAAGCAAGCTGGAAATAGTAATCATCTCCCGTTCCTGCAACGAGAGCCCTTCCCGGCAGTAAATGTCTCCAAACGCAAACTCGATAACGTACCTTCCTAAGTCCGGCGCTATCGCATCCAGTGAGGCTATGACATTTTCCCCGGCTGTACTGTCTACTTCACTTAACCTTTCAGTTCCCCTTTTGAAGCGTTCACTTTCCATTTGAAAAATCCTCCTTGTTATGTTATACTCACACTATACAATGTAGAGTTAACTCTATGTCAAGGGCTTTTTTGGAGGAATTTCGCATGAATTTTTCAATGGGTGAATTTTCTACAATTACGGGATTAGGCATCCATACATTACGGTACTATGAAAAAGAAAAATTAATCATCCCCGCCCGCAAGGACAACGGAAGACGTTGCTATTCGGAAAATGATGTCAGTTGGATTCAATTTATTAAACGCCTGAAGGATACCAATATGTCTATAAAAGAAATTCGAAAATATGCAGAATTGAGGGTCAAAGGCAATTCCACGCTAATTGAGAGGATGGAAATGCTTAAAGAACATAGAATTGTTCTTAAAGAACAAATTGCAAAATCTCAGGAAAGTCTTGGACATTTGGACGACAAGATTGAATATTATCAAACGGAAATAGATAAACAACATGAATCTGCGGAATAAGTCAAGAGGATACCTATTTTTAAATAGGCATCCTCTTTTTTATACATACACATCTGTTGTCTGTCCATCATATTTTCTTTTGCTGCTCCCTTATGGACCCTGCCCATTGGGCGCGGGCAGCAAGCTACTTGTTGTGGTCAAGCATTTTTGTAACACAGCAACCTAAATTGATTCAATCCGTACC
>NZ_JBDNLG010000096.1:0-10915 GCF_047718355.1 Ethanoligenens sp. | reverse complement strand
AGATTATATCAAAAAGAGACTGCGTCGTGTTCGCACGGGGAGGAAAGAAACATGCAAATGGTCACAGTGGCAGGGCCGCCTTCATCCGGTAAGACATCGGTCATTCTGCAATTAGCGAACTGCCTGTGCCCTAAAGGGCTGCGAATGGGCGTGGTAAAATTTGATTGTCTGATGTCGTTTGATCAGTTGCGGTATGAGGAAGCTGGCATCCCCATTACGGTGGGGCTTTCCGGAAAAGTCTGTCCGGACCATTTTTTCATCAGTAATGTGCTGGGTGCGGTCGACTGGGGGCAGCGAAGAGGGTTTGACCTGCTCATCACCGAAAGCGCCGGACTGTGCAACCGCTGTTCGCCTCATATCCGGGATGTGCTGGCGGTATGCGTCATCGATTGCCTGTCTGGCGTGCAGACACCGCGAAAGATTGGCCCCATGCTCAAGTTTGCTGATGTTGTGGTCATTACAAAAGGAGATATCATTTCGCAGGCTGAACGAGAGGTATTCCGTTTTAATGTTCGTCAGGTCAACAGCATGGCGCACATCCTGTTTCTCAACGGTATTACCGGTCAGGGGGCGTTCATGCTTGGGAAACATGTGGAAGCCGCCCCGCCGGTGGGCACCCTGCGGGAAAAACAACTGCGTTTTACCACCCCCGCATCCGTTTGCTCGTATTGTACGGGCGAGACGAAGATCGGTGAAAACTACCAGATGGGCATGTTGAAAAAAATGGATTTTGGGGGATAGGGATGGGTTTTGAAGAACTGGTCGACACCAAAACAGTGGGCGAAATTATTGGGCTGTATCCAATCGCGCACGACTTTTTTGTCAATTACAATTTGAATGACCTGCCTCTGGACCGTACATTTTCTGCGGCGGTAACGACCATGCCGGGCGAAAGCCTGGAGGAATTCGGGTTGACGCCGTCCGGTATGCGTGAGCAGCTGCTCACGTTTCTGGAAACCATGATGGGGGCGGAGACTTCCTTTGGCGAAGTGCGTGCCCTCACTATTCGCGGCGGAAAAAACAAAGCCGGTGTATCTGAAGAGGTAGAACTGACCATTCGGGCAGGGCAGACCGTCAGCATCGTCGGCCCCACGGGTTCGGGCAAGAGCCGCCTGCTCGGCGATATCGAGTGTATTGCCCAGGGGGACACTCCCACCGGTCGGCAGATTCTCATCAATGGGCAGGCACTCGATGATGAAGCACGTTTTGAAATGGACGGCGTGCTTGTGGCGCAGCTTTCGCAGAATATGAATTTTGTCATGGATCTTACCGTGGCCGAGTTTTTGGAACTGCACGCCAAGAGCCGTTTTTGTGCAAAGCCGGATGAGGTCTGCGCGCAATGCTTTACAACCGCCAACGAACTGGCGGGTGAAACATTTTTAGAGCAAACCAAGGTGACACAGCTTTCGGGCGGACAGTCGCGCGCACTGATGATTGCGGACACTGCCTATATGAGCGCATCCCCCATTGTCCTCATCGACGAGATCGAAAACGCGGGGGTAGACCGCAAACGCGCAATCCGCTTGTTGGCGCGCAGAGAAAAAATTGTACTTATCTCTACGCATGATCCCATTCTCGCGCTTAATGCGGATATGCGTATTGTCATCAAAAACGGCGGCATCCATAAAATCATTGAAACGTCGCCGGAAGAAAAAGAGAGTCTTGCCAGCATCGAGGTGATGGACAATACCTTACAGGCTGTACGCAATCGGCTGCGCATGGGCGAACGGATTGTATCGTGTGATATGGAAACACTCAAATAGAAATGTATCCGGCAACGAAATATTTGCCGTTTAGCACAGATGAAAACGGAGAGCTGTGGATGGTTTACTGTGGCCAATCACAGACAATTTTCTTCTGAGAAAAGCGGGCAGCCGTAGAAGGAGAATGAAAGATATGTGGGACTTGTATGATGCGCTGATAGACGGGATTCCATCCGCCTGCGTAGTGGATGATGTGCTCTGCGGCGCGTATGCTGCGGTGGTACGCAGCGGGGAGGGCACCGGTCTGTGTATGCTGTCCGAATTGGAGACCCGTCCACCCTTGTTTCCCCACAAACGACCGGGGACATCTTTGCGGGAATTGGCATCATGTGTGAAATCGTGGAACTATGTGGAGGCAAGCATCGGGCAGGCGGCTATCAATGCCTATTACAATGCGGTACCCGTTGCACAGGGCAACGGCGTGGATGTTTCTGCCGCACGCTATGTAGAGGACAGAAAAAACGACCCGTTCATCGCATACCAGCAGGCCATCCGCGGGCAGAAGGTGGCGGTCGTTGGGCACTTTCACTTGCTTGAGGAATTGTTTGCACCGGTGTGCGAACTCTACATATTGGAAGACCAGCCGGAAGAGGACGGCGACTATCCCTGTACCGCCGCCGAATACATCTTGCCGCAATGCGCCTATGTTTTCATCACATGTGGTGCGTTAACGGATAAATCGTTCCCTCGTTTTTTAGCGCTGTCCCAAAAAGCATATGTGGTGGTGGTCGGACCGTCCACCCCGATGGCACCTGTACTGTTTGATTATGGCGTGAACGATCTTGCCGGCTTCGTTGTGAAAGATGGACAAATGGCAGTTGAAATCTGTGCGGGGCGTGAAACCAGCAAAATCTACGCAACCGGTCAAAAGGTAAGTTTGAAAACGGCGGCTACTCCACGGTGAACATGTGGATTCACATGACTTGATATGTACGAATATAATGAAACTTCCTATAACAAAACACACAGCCCTGCAGACGGCGTATGGCCGTTTACGGGGCTGTGTGTTTTTAGCTGATGAAAGCCGGTGAGACGGTTGTTGTGGATATCCCGCGCTACCGTGGCTGGAAGATGACGGTGTCTGCCGAGGCAGTTCTTGAATCGGTTTCATTTGTATCGTCTTTTTATTTCTGTCATTTTCATTACTGTGTTGATTATACATATTTATGTATCTTTTCTTTTGAGAATGATAGCGTATGGGTTGCTGTTTGGTATTTGGCTGGGAAGCAGGGGCTTGAAATTTGGCTTTAAAACTGCGATAATAAAAGAACACAGATGTTCTTTTATTCGGCGGTGAAAAAAACCGCCGCGTTTTGGTATGCGATAAAAATGGGAAAAGCCACTGGAGGGCCTGATAGATGGAACATACAGCCGCGGTTATACTGGCGGCGGGCGAAGGCAAACGGATGCATTCGTGCCGCCCGAAAGTGTTGCAGGAAGTGCTGTTTAAACCAATGATTGACTGGGTGCTGGACGCAGCGGCGGATGCGGGCATTTCCTCGGTATGCGTGGTCACGGGTTTTGGTCGCGAGCAGCTGGAAGCGCGCCTTGCCGGACGTTGCGCATGTGCGGTGCAGGAAAAGCAGCTTGGCACCGGTCACGCGGTTCTGGCGGCGGAGGCGTTTCTTAAAACACAGGCGCCGCAGGATGTGGTCGTGCTTTATGGGGACGTCCCGTTTCTGGATGCCGCTATTCTGAAAGACGCGTATGCCGTGCATCGGCAGAATGGCAACGCCGTGACACTGATCACCGCACGGCTGGATGACCCGCACGGGTATGGGCGTATTGTCCGCGATGAAAAAGGCAATGTATTGCGCATCGTGGAGGAAAAGGATGCGAATGAGGAGCAGCGCCGTATCCGCGAAGTGAATTCCGGTGCATACTGGTTTCGCACAGATGCGCTGCTTACCGCGCTTGCTGCGCTGGGTAATGAAAACGCGCAGGGAGAATATTATCTGACCGACACAGTAGAAATTCTTGCTGGACAAGGGCAGCGGGGCGGCATCTATGTTTTGCCGAATGCGTATGCAATGGCGGGCGCGAATGATCGCAGGCAACTGGCGGCGCTAAATGCCATTGCGCGTCGGCAGAAGCTGGACGCACTCTATGACGCGGGTGTAGAAATCGTGGATGAATCGGGCGTAATCGTGGGTCCGGATGTGCAAATTGGGCACGATACGCGCTTGCTGCCAGGAACCATTCTGCGCGGTTGCACAACGGTGGGAAAGGGATGTTTGCTGGGGCCGAATACGCTGCTGGAGGACTGTGCGGTGGCGGACGGCGCGGTCATCAACGCCTCACAGGCATATCATGCAGCTATCGGGTCGGGCGTGACCGTTGGACCGTTTTGTCATTTGCGTCCGGGTACGCATTTGGAGGAAAAAGTACATGTGGGCGACTTTGTGGAATTGAAAAACACCCATATTGGAGCAGGTACCAAAGTGCCGCATCTTTCCTATGTCGGAGATGCGGATGTGGGCGCGGGGGTCAATTTTGGCTGCGGCTGCGTGACTGCCAATTATGACAGCCTGCACAAGCACCGTACCACAGTGGGCGATCATGCATTCATTGGCTGCCACACAAACCTGATTGCGCCGGTCACAGTAGGGGAGAATGCGTTCACTGCCGCCGGCTCTACCATTACAAAGGATGTGCCGGACGCGTCGCTGGCTGTCGAACGTGCCAAACAGGTGAATTTGAATGGCTGGGTTCGCCGTCGCCATCCGGAGCGGTTCCCAGAAAACAAAGAAAACAGATAAAACAATGCTGCGCTGTGGGGCGTGGTTCCACTTTAGCGGCGCAGTCAGGCCGATATGCCGCTTATACCGGCATCCATAACAAAAGATGAAAAAGAGGGAAGACATGAATTTGCATGGCAAGGATATCCGAATATTTTCGGCAAACGCAAACCCCGGTGTGGCGGAGGGAATATCCACTGCACTTGGCCTGCCGCTGGGGCACGCGGAGGTCGGAGAGTTTTCGGACGGGGAAAGTTCCGTCTCTATTTTTGAATCCGTACGCGGTTCGGATGTGTTTGTGGTGCAATCCACCTGCGCGCCGGTCAACGACCATTTGATGGAACTGCTTATCATGCTGGATGCACTCAAACGCGCATCGGCGGGGCGTATTACCGCCGTGATGCCGTATTTTGGCTATGCAAGACAGGACCGAAAAGCCAAGGCACGCGATCCTATTTCCGCCAAGTTGGTCGCCGATTTGATCATCGCGGCGGGAGCCGACCGGTTGCTCACCATGGACTTGCACGCCCCGCAGATTCAGGGATTTTTCGATATTCCGGTCGATCATCTGCTGGGTGTGCCGGTCTTGGCGCCGCATTTCCAGCAGAAATTCGCACACTGCCTTGACGAAATTTGTGTGATGTCACCTGATCTCGGTTCGGTTACGCGCGCGCGAAATTTTGCAGACCGCATCGACGCACCGCTTGCCATTGTGGATAAGCGCCGTCCCAAAGCCAACGAATGTCAGGTCATGCACATCATCGGTGACGTGCGGGACAAACGGGTCATCATCGTGGATGACATGGTGGATACGGCCGGTACACTGGTAAACGCCGCGAAGGCCGCTGTGGAGATTGGCGGTGCAAAAGAAGTTTACGCTTGCGCGACGCACGGCGTTCTTTCCGGCCCTGCTATGGAACGGCTGGAAAATAGCTATATCAAAGAACTGGTACTGTTGGATACTGTGCCTGTTCCCATGGAAAAACGCGGCACACGGGTTGTGATGCTCCCCTGCGCGCCTGTTTTTGCCAAAGCTGTAGAACGCATTTATTCAGACAAATCGGTTTCCATGCTGTTTGTCTAAATTCCGCCCTTAGGGTCTGGAACGGGCGCTGCCTGTGAGGATGTTTCTGCGCGGAAAGCATGGAGGAATAAAAGTTGATCGATAAAATGGGGCTGCTGTTTGCCAGCCTGCATCAGGAGACATCCGGCGGTGCGCCGGAATGGATTGTGGCAGGCCTCGGCAATCCGGGCGCACAATATGAAGGGACGCGGCATAACGCCGGGTTTGCGGCGCTGAATATGCTGTCGGCCAAAATCGGCGTGCGTATCGAGCGCGCAAAATTTAAAAGTATGTGCGGCACTGGGCGGATTGCGGGCAAGCAGGTGTTGCTGCTTAAACCGCAGACATTTATGAACCTCAGCGGGGAGGCCGTGGCGGCGGCGGCGCATTTTTACAAATTGCCCATGTCCCATGTGCTGGTGCTGTTTGACGATATTTCCCTGCCGGTCGGCAAGCTGCGGGTGCGCCGGAAAGGCTCGGCGGGAGGACATAACGGTATCAAGAGCATCATTGAGGAAAGTGGCACGTCCGATTTTCCCCGTATTAAGCTCGGCGTGGGTGACAAACCGCGCCCCGATTACGATTTGGCTAATTGGGTGCTGGGACGGTTCTCGCAAGATGACCGTCCGCTGTTTGCACAATCATTGGAACGTGCGGCAGATGCAGTGGAAGAATTGCTAAAAAACGGCGTGGGCAGCGCCATGAATCTTTACAACGCGTAAAAAGGGTGATCTTTTGCAGTTTTTAGCGGATATTTTCCGGCAACTGCCCGCTTATCGTGATCTGGAGGCGTCGGTGAAAGCCGGCGTTCTGCCGGTGGCGGTGACGGGTCTTGCCGGCGTGCATAAAGCACAACTTGTTTACGCACTCTGCCGCCATACCGGACGACGGGCGCTTTTGCTTGCGGCTGATGAACAGGAAGCCGCGCGGATGCGTGACGATCTGGATCATTTTTTCGGCGGTGGTATCTTGCTTTGTCCCGCGCGAGACCTCACTTTGCGGCCGGTCGAAAGTGTCTCACGCGAGTTTGAACATGAGCGCCTGCGGGTGCTGGGTCGGATGGCGGCGGGCGACTATCAGGTCGTCATTGCTTGTGCGGATGCTGCTATGCAGCTTACAATGCCCAAGGAGATTTACCAGTCCCGCAGTCTGCCCGTAGAAAGCGGCAAAACGCTGCCGCCCCAAAAAGCGGTGGATCTCTTGCTCGCGGCGGGCTATGTCCGCACAGAGCAGGTGGAGGGGATGGGGCAGTTTGCCATGCGGGGCGGCATTTTGGATTTTTTCCCACCGCAGGAAGCGGCGCCGGTTCGGGTGGAATTCTGGGGTGACGAGCCGGATACCGTCATGTATTTTGATCCGGAGACCCAACGGCGCACCGAACCCGCTGTTGACATACGTATCACGCCTGCCGTCGAGATTGGTTTTGCACCGGATGACCTGCAAAACGCTATCCGACGATTGCTGGATGGATCGTCCGGCAAGGCGCGCGCCAGTTTTGAAAAAGATTTGGAACGGCTGGAAAGCGGGATTGCCGTAGCGGCAACCGACCGCTATCTTTCACTATGCTATACACAGCCTGCTTCGTTGTTTGACTATGCGGATGACGCACTGTTGTTTGTAAGTGAGTCGGCACGCGTGCGGGATCGCGCCAAAAATACGCTTTGGCAGTCGAGCGAGGATGTGTCCGCACTGCTGGCGGAAGGTATCCTGACCCCCGGGCTGGACACGTATTACCTCGAGTGGCCGCAAGTTTTGCAGCGGATGGACCGGCAAGGAGCGGTGCTGCTGGATACCTTTGCGCGCGCGTCGTACGAGACGACGGTGCGCGGACACTTGCAAATGGTCTCTAAACAGTTTTCACTTTGGAGCGGGGGAGTGGCCTTGCTCAAAGAGGATTTGATGCCTGCGTTGGATGCGGGCGGGCGTGCCGTAGTGCTGGCGGGCACGGCCAAAAACAGTGAAAATCTTGCGAAAGAACTGAGTAAAGAGGGCATTGCCGCCGCTTTTGCACAGGATGAGCAAGACGCTGAACTGCCCATGCCGGGCAGTGTGCTGGTTTTACCCGGCAAGTTGTCTGCCGGACTCGCTTATCCGGACATTGGGTTTTCCCTGTTCAGCTATGGCGGACAGGCTTCTGTTACCGGACAGCGTCTGCACCGTAAGCGAAAAAGTAAGCACGCAGGCGAACGTATCCGCAGCCTTGCGGAACTGTCTCCGGGGGATTATGTGGTACATTCCGCTCACGGCATCGGTGTGTACGAAGGTATCCATAAGCTGACAGTACAAGGTGTTATCAAGGATTACATCAAAATTCGCTATGCGGGCAGGGATACCCTCTATGTGCCGGTCACGCAGCTAGATTTGGTTTCCAAATATATCGGTACGCGCGAGGACGGCCATGTCCGCCTGAATAAAATGGGCGGCACCGAGTGGCAGAAAGCCAAGAATCGTGTGCGCGCTGCCGTCAAGGATATGGCAAAGGAGCTGATTGCGCTCTACGCGGCTCGGCAGCAGGTGAAGGGCGTTACATTCCAGCAGGACGATGCAATGCAGCGTGAGTTTGAAGATCGCTTTGAATTTGATGAGACGGATGACCAACTGCGCTGTGTGGAGGAAATAAAGGGCGACATGCAGCGTCCGTTCCCCATGGATCGTCTGCTTTGTGGGGATGTGGGCTTCGGCAAAACGGAAGTGGCGCTGCGTGCAGCGTTCAAATGTGTAGAGAACGGCAGGCAATGCGCCATTTTGGTGCCAACAACGATTCTTGCATGGCAGCATTATCAGACTATCACGCGCCGCATGGAAGGGTTTCCCGTGCGGTTGGGCCTGCTTTCCCGTTTCCGCACGCCGCACGAGCAGCAGCAAACCTTGCGGGAGATGGCGCAAGGTTCAGTGGATATCGTTGTAGGTACGCACCGACTGGTGCAAAAAGATATCCGTTTTAAAAGCCTTGGTTTGCTCGTTGTGGACGAGGAGCAGCGATTTGGCGTTGCACAGAAAGAAAAACTGAAAGAACTGTTCAAAAATGTGGATGTGCTGACACTCTCGGCTACGCCTATTCCGCGTACACTGAATATGGCGATGTCCGGCATTCGGGACATGTCGGTCATAGAGGAGGCACCACAGGACCGGCATCCTGTGCAGACCTATGTGCTGGAGCATGACTGGGGCGTGTTGGCAGATGCGGTGCATCGGGAACTGCGGCGCGGCGGACAGGTGTACTACCTGCATAATCGCGTGGAGAGTATCGAAAGCACGGCGGCAAAGCTACACACGCTCATTCCTGACGCACGTGTGGGAGTGGCACACGGGAAAATGGATGAGGACACCCTTTCACGCGTGTGGGAAAAACTGCTTGGTAATGAGCTGGATGTATTGGTCTGTACCACCATCATCGAGACCGGGGTGGATGTGCCAAACTGCAACACGCTTATCATCGAGGATGCCGACCATATGGGGCTGTCGCAGTTGCATCAAATACGCGGACGGGTGGGACGTTCTACCCGTCGGGCGTTTGCCTATTTTACATTCCGACGCGGAAAAGCCCTTTCGGATATTGCAACCAAACGGCTGGAAGCCATTCGCGAATATACCGAGTTCGGTGCGGGTTTTCAAATTGCGCTGCGTGATTTGGAAATCCGCGGTGCAGGGAATATTCTCGGTTCTCAACAGCATGGGCATATGGAGTCGGTGGGATACGACATGTATCTCAAACTGCTGAGCGACGCAGTGCTGGAGGAAAAAGGTGAAAAACCGGCACGTGAGGAAGAATGTATGGTGGATATTCAGATTTCCGCTCACATTCCGGAAAGCTATATCGCCAGTGCGGGGCAGCGTTTGGAAACCTATAGACGTATTGCGGATATTCGCAGCACGGCCGACGAAAGCGATGTGCTGGACGAGCTGATTGACCGGTACGGCGACCCACCTGATGCAGTGCGCAGTCTGGTGGATGTGGCATTGCTGCGGAACACGGCCGCCGCGCTGGGCATTCGGGAGATTGCACAACGTGAAAATGTGCTGATGCTTTATGCAACGCAGTTTGACATGCAGGCGGTTTCACGGTTGGTAGGTGCATTGCGTGGCCGGGTGATGGTCAATGCCGGTCAGAAACCGTATATCTCGGTCAAGATGAAAACAGGGCAGTCCCCAATCGACGGGATGCGGGAAACGCTGGGAACACTTTTGGCAGAGCCGGAAACGGCGGCCGGTGGCTCTGCTAAAAAACAGAAGACCGCGGTAAAAGCGGCGGAGGGCATAAGATGAGAAAATATATTGCCCGTGTGCGGGACTGGGTGCAGTTGTTTTCATGGGAACAACGGGTCATTTTATGCAGTTTGCTTGTTCTGTTTGTGCCGTACCCGTATGGCGGTATCGGCGTCGGTTTGGCGGGCATTTTGACGATTATCCTCATGATTGTGCGCAGAAAGACTTTTGCGCGTAAAGGTCTTTGGCTCGTGCCGATCTGGGCCGCACTTACACTGCTGGTGACCGCGCATTATTATGATGGTTATGGGTTCTGGGTGTTTGCATATTTTCTGCTTATTCTCGCGTTCGGCGCTTTAGTGCGCACCTATCGTTCGGATGCGCTCACACATGCAGCTTTGGGCATTTTGGCGGCAACCAGTCTCATTGCGTGTGCCGTAGCGGTTGTGCAGGTGGTTTTTGACTTTTCGGTTTTCTCTGATCGCGCGTCTTCCACTATGTTCAACCCCAATTTTTACGGGTTTATCTGCGAACTGATTGCATTGGCTAGTGTTTGGGCGGTGATGCAGGGGCTTCGCCCACGGTGGTTGTTTTGGGCTGCGATTCCTGTTAATCTGTTGGGAATTTTTCTTTCCGGCTGTCGGTCAGCGTGGCTGCCGGTAGGGGCGGGAGTGCTGCTCCTGCTGCTGCTGACAGGGCGGAAACGTGCGTTCGGCGTAGGCATGGGTATTGGCGCTGTGATAGGAGCGGCGCTTTGGCTGTTTCCCAAGATCGTTATGCCCCGCGCGGCGAATTTCGACCATTCCCGTTATTTACGGCAGATTATCTGGGCTGAGGCGTGGAAGATTTTTACCGCCCATCCCATTGTGGGCGGCGGTTTTCTGGCTTACCAGTTTTTTTCTATCGATGCCGGGGAAGCGTTCCGTGTCCATGCACACAATCTGCCGCTGGACATGCTGGTCAATTTCGGCGTGGTGGGTATGCTACTGCTCTGTGCCTATTGTATTCCCGCGATGGTGCGGCGGGCAAAGCAATATCGTCAGGACCCCAGCGTACCGTTGTTTTTTGCGGTCCTGTTGGCGACCGTCATCCATGGCGTGACTGATGTGCCGCTGTTGGGCATCCAAAGCGGCCCAGTGCTGATG
>NZ_JBDNLG010000095.1:0-11655 GCF_047718355.1 Ethanoligenens sp. | reverse complement strand
AATCATAACAAAATCGAAACAGTTTGATTTCTTTTATAAAACAGTGTACAGAAAAATCCCACGTCTTTTTCGGACGCGGGATTTTCAATCACTTTTATTCTCACAAACGTGCAAATTATTTAAAATAGCAGACATTCCGCACGCAAACCGCAATAATAAGCAGCTTTTTATTTCACTTCATAGGTCCAATGCAGCGGATCATCTCGTTTACCCCATTGGATACCGGTCAGCGTATCATAAAGACGGTGAGAAATCGGTCCGATTTCCCCGTTGTTGATAACCATATGCTTTTCGCCCCATTTGAGTTCGCCAATTGGGGAAATGACCGCAGCCGTTCCTGTTCCAAACGCCTCGTCCAACTGTCCTTCGTCCGCCGCCTTCGCTATTTCGTCGATGGTGATGCGCCGCTCCTCCACCGGGATGTTCCAGTGCCGCAGCATTTCCAACGTTGATTTGCGTGTGATGCCGGAAAGGATGCTGCCTTGGAGCGCGGGCGTGACTACCGTACCGTTGATCTTGAAGAAGACGTTCATCGTACCAACTTCTTCGATGTACTTCCGCTCCACACCGTCAAGCCACAGTACCTGCGTGTATGCCTGTTCCTCCGCTTCATGCTGCGCCTTGAGTGAAGCTGCATAATTTCCGCCCGTTTTAACGTATCCCATGCCGCCTTTCACTGCGCGGACATATTGGGTTTCCACATAAATCTTGACGGGGTTCAGCCCTTCGGGATAGTACGCTCCAACCGGACAGACAATGATGACAAAATAGTAATGATGCGACGGGCGTACGCCAAGGTGTGCATCGGTAGCAATGATGAATGGGCGGATATACAGGGAAGTACCTTCCAGAGACGGTATCCAGTCTTTTTCCACTTCAATGAGTTTGGACAGCGCTTCGATCATAAATTCCGGGTCGATGGGCGGAATACAGAGCCGCTCATTGGAAACGTTCATCCGCTTGAAATTTTCTTCGGGGCGGAAAAGCAAAATGCGCCCGTCCTGTGCCTTATAGGCCTTCAGTCCCTCAAAGACCTCCTGCCCATAATGCAATACCATAGCCGCCGGATCAATCGGCAACGGGCCATATGGAACGACGCGGGCATCATGCCAGCCCTGCCCGTCATCATAATCCATAATAAACATGTGATCGGTAAAAATATCACCGAAAGGCAGATGATGCTCATCTGCCGGTTTTGCCTTTGGTGTCTTCGTAAGTTCTACGCTGATCTCTGCCATCCAAACTCATACCCTTTCATTATGTAAAAAATAAACAAACCATCAAAAAAGCGTGGCTTCCTTATGGAAGCCATCTCCATTTTCCACACGACGCCGTGGAACACGCAAAGTCCGTACACCGTGAGCGGTATATCTCGCTTCCGCTCTGATGACGAATCATCGGTAATCCCGTCGATACCGATAGAATCAAATTTCTTCTATTATAACAGTCCCGCACAGAGAATACAAGTATCCACACAGGGCGGTCAGGCTATGCCTTGCTTTTTCCCATACGCAACGGTATAATAAAAACATTGTGTGCAACATCGTTCCCGCCCTCTGCCTTTTCCCGCTTGCGGTCGAGAAGTGCAGCGTCGTTTATGGAGACTGGCTATATGGATGATTCAATTGACGCTAAGCGCCGGGAGATCGTGCGCAGAGTCAAGCAAAAGAAAAAACGCCCCAAACACACGGCTCTATATTTCTTTCTTTCTTTTTTCGCTACACTTTTTGGCATCTTCTGCATCGGACTGTTCATCATGTATGGACCATTTGATTATGTACGTAATCTTTGGGTAACCACAGCCATGGGCACCGGACAGCATCAATGGCTGGCGACCATGTTATTCGACCAGAAAGACATCAACGCCATTCTTAATAGCAACAAGGTTGTGGAACCATCCTCCAACACCAACCCGAACGCCATTAAAGTGACGGGCAAAGTCAAAGACAATGCCACCACTCTGCCAACTGAATACAACAGTGAGCACATTATAGACGGCGTCGGGTTTATCAAAATCCGTTCGGACGGCGGATTGGGACATGTTTACAAGGGCTGGGTGGTCAAAATCTACGATCCATCCCGCGTATATATGGCGCTTTCCAATAAATTTGGGGACAGCGGCGAACGAATCTCACATATGGTGCAACGCACCGGCGCATATGTGGGCATCAACGCCGGTGGTTTTGAAGACCCGGGCGGAGAGGGAAACGGCGGCACACCCAACGCCCTGCTTATCTCCAATTTTAAAATTGAGCATCCCCTGCAAAGCAACACCAGCATCCATTCCATCATCGGGCTGGATTCCCAAAACCGGCTGACCTTGCAAAAACTCAGCACCAGCCAGGCAACGCAGAGCAGAGGACTGAAAGGCTTAAAAACAGCTGTGGAATGGTCGCCGTTCCTGATCATGGATGGGCAGCTTTCCTCCATGACCGCCTATTCGGGCGGCGCCCCACAGCCTCGCACCGCCATTGGACAAACCCAGTCCGGTGTGTTGATTTTCCTCATCATCGACGGACGCCGCCCCGGCGTAAGCGATGGCGCCACGTTCCGAGACCTACAACAGCTCATGGTCAAATATGGCGCATATGAGGCAACCACGCTTGACGGCGGTTCTTCCTCTGTTTTAGTGTATAACGACGGTTCCACCAGTCAGGTTCTCAACAATCCATCCAGTGCAGACGGCGAGCGTTATTTGCCCAATGCATTTTTGATCACCAAATAAGGCCACAAGCAAAAGGGATGCTGCAAAACGTTTGTTTTGCAGCATCCCTTTTTGATTTCAAAACCATGTATACAAACATTCCGCAGATGCTCGTTGCCGAGCATCATTTGATACGAAATATATGTCACCGCGTTCGCTTTATCCGTCATTCAACCACGCAAAGCGACGCCGCTCTTTTTCTCTCGCATTAAGGTCCCGACTAAATCGACAATCTGCGCGCCAGCCTCCACAGGCGGCGTTCCGTTGCGATGAATGTTGGAAATGACCGTGCGTTGCGATTCCGGTTTTGCACTGCTTGATTCATATGCCATATAGCAGCCCATACTGCTGCCTACAGCGAGACCGGGACGTTCTCCCACCAGTAGGACGGTCACACGGGCATGTAATACCTCGCTGATGGGGTCCATGGTCGCAACCCGGCCATATCGTACAAAAACAGGTGTGCCCATCCGATACTGCTGTGCTTCCAATCCGTCCCGCAGCACAGCATACACGTCGCGCAGATTCTCTTGAATGGCAAAGGCGCTTAGCCCATCCGCAACCACGACTTGCACATCCGGCTGAAAGACACAGTCTTTGACCAGTGCATCCAACGTCTCTTTGGAAAACTGCCTGCCCAAATCCGGACGCGTCACATATTCTTCCTTGTTTCGGACAAGCGTCTGCATTTTATAAAAGCCAAGCGCGTCGATTATTGTTTCATCTACTTCAGTCCAGACGGCATCCATTGCCACCGAATGATCCGCACGAAGGCGCAGATAGGTGGCGGTCCGCATACGATCCCCAGATCGCCCCACGCAGATGCGCGCAATCGTCTCGTTGAGAAGCGCCCTGCAAGCGGTCGCATCTTTGGGATTCTGCACCATCACCCGTCTACCGTCTGCAAGCACATTTCCATTTTTTGAGGAATCCTGCATGATACTACCTCCCTCCATCTGCAAAAACAGAAGGATCGCCCGCGCGTTCGGCCAAATCACCGTCTTTAAGGATACCCAGTTCCTCCATCCGCCGCTCAAACGCGCGAATCGGATGTTTGCCGGTCACGGCGCGCGCGGCCGCGATATCGTGAAAACCGGTGGATTGATACATCAGCATGATGTCATCCGAGCAGGGAACGCCGATAAAATAGTTGCAGCCCGCGTTTGCCAGCAGCAGCAACAGATTATCTATGTCATTTTGGTCGGCTTTCATATGGTTGGTATAGCAGGCATCGCACCCCATGGGCAGGCCCATCAATTTCCCCATAAAATGGTCTTCCAGACCCGCCCGAATCACCTGTTTGGCATCATACAGATATTCCGGCCCGATGAAACCGACCACGGTGTTGACAAGAAACGGATGATATCGTCTGGCCAGACCATAGCAGCGTGCTTCCATCGTAACCTGATCAGCCCCAAAATGTCCGTTGGATGAAAGCTCGGAACCTTGCCCTGTTTCAAAATACATGCAATCTTTGGAACCATACCGTTCCCTCATCTGCGCATATCCCTCATCCAGCAATTGGATATCAATACCAAACGCGCGGTTGGAGCACTCCGATCCGGCAATACTCTGGAACATCAAATCCATAGGCGCGCCTTTACGCATCGCTTCCATTTGTGTAGTGATATGCGACAGCACGCAGTTCTGCGTCGGGATCCGCCATTTCTGGGTAAAATCGTAGAAGGCGTCCAAAATCCTACAAACATTGTCCACACTGTCACCGACTGGATTCAGACCGATGAGTGCGTCCCCCACCCCATAGCTTAGACCTTCCTTTAAGCTGGCCATAATCCCCGCCACTGAATCGGTCGTGTGGTTTGGCTGCAACCGACTGGCAAGAATACCGCACCCACCGATAGTGGTGTTGCAGGTCGCACGCACTTCCAGTTTCTGCGCGGCATAGACCAGATCGAGATTGCCCATCAACTTGGTAACAGCAGCAGCCATCTCGGCGGTTAGTCCGCCTCGTATTTGCTCGCTCCATGCCGCATCCGACATTAGCAGCGTATCACGGAACTCCGCGACCGTCATGCCGCAAATCCGCGCATAGGCTGTTTTGTCCAATCCATCGTCAATAACGCGTGTTACTTCGTCCTGCTCGTACGGAACAACCGGATTCTCCCGCAAATCCGCCAACGTCAGCTCGGAAAGCACTACTTTCGCAGCGACCCGCTCCTGCGTGGTCTCAGCTGCGATTCCCGCCAGTTTATCTCCCGATTTCTCTTCATTTGCTTTAGCCAGTACTTCCTTGATGCTGCCAAAAGTAAACGAATGACCAAACAGGCTGGTTGTTAAACACATCGTGTGCATCCTCTCTCAATTGAGATTTCAAGTCGCGGGGTCAGGAAAAAAGCGGAATCAATTCTTCAACGGTTTCAATAACATACTGAGCGTCCTTCGCCGACGGCTGGTTCTCATCCCGTTCAGGCACGATGGCCACAAGCAACCCTGCCCCTCCGTTCAGACCCATTTGCATGTCCACCACGGAATCGCCGACCACTGCGACTTCCCGGCTGTCCAATCCACAAGTCGCACAAAAGCTCTCCAGCAAGTCCGGGCTGGGTTTGGGTCGTGTTCGTCCGTCGTCCGTTCCGATGAATTGAAAGTCCTCACCGATACCCAGTTGATTGAGGCAGATCATTGTCGTGTTATATAAGTCGGCCGTAGCCAAGCCGATAGCGATCCGACGGCTTTTTAAGAAGTCAAACAACTTTCTCACATTACCGAGAGGGCGAATCAGATGTGCATTTTTTTGAATGGCGCGTTCCACCGCATCTGTAACCTGCTGTTTCAGTGCGGTCATTGCCTGCTTGTCTTTGCCGCACGCACACAGAGCCTCTTCTACTGCGTCTGTCACATCGCCTACCGTACCGCTTGCCAGCGGGCTGTTTGCAAGCAGTTTGGGACCGTCAAGTCCGATAGCCCGCAGGATAGACTTGCGTTCGTCCGGTGTTAAACAATAGATTTCCGTCACATAATCCGCCACATCGCTTCCCACCGGCCCCCAAAGCAGATCGTTATCCAAAATGGTTCCGTCTTTATCAAACAAGATTCCTTTTATATCGTTCATGTCTACTCCAATTTATTGATAAAAGCAACCGCACAAACCAAAAAAGATGTATGGTTTACAACAAGTCTCGTATGCCGTGCCGTGGTTCAAAACCAAAGTCCATCGCTCTCTCCTCCGTCTTTCATTCGACATCCAGCGAGAAAACATAGGGCTGCTGGTGTAAATACTGGACCAGTGTACCCACTTCATAATTTTTCGGCAGCCTGACAGATAACTCCATCTCAACCTCATCATGACAGTCTTCCAGATACGTCTCCCGGTAGTTGAGCGTCAGGATTCCTTGTTGCCGTAAAAGTTCCATCACTGTCAAGCGGCTTGATTTCTCATCCTTGACGCGGAGTGTCAATTGTCGAATTTTGGGGGAAGCCAGCATGGGGAACGGCTTGTGCAACAGCATCTGCGCAAGCACCACAATGACCGCCCCCGCAAAACCGACTTCGTACATACCCGCGCCGATAGCCATGCCAATTCCAGCGGTGGTCCAAAGACCGGCGGCCGTGGTTAAGCCGATGACGGTTTTTCTCTGTACAAAAATAACACCCGCGCCTAAGAAACCGATACCGCTAACGATCTGAGCAGCGACTCGCGTCGGGTCGATACCCATACTGTGCGTCCCGACCAAGTCAAAGAATCCGTATTTGGACACTACCATCATCAAAGCAGCGCCCATTGCCACAATGAAGTGCGTACGGATACCGGCTTCTTTCATCCGGTTTTTCCGTTCATATCCAATCAAAGCGCCGCACAATCCAGCCGCGAGCACCCGCAAAATCAAATTAAGATGTAATGTATAAAAAAGCCCCACAGTACCCTCCATCTATCTCTTTATATCCGGTGCGATGGTGTGTATCAGGGCATTGCGACCCAGCGTGTATCACGCCATCTGCTTCAAATAAATTCTTTTTTCAGGCGGCAGACTCAGATACACCGTGTCCCCTGTCTGATAGGTAAGATTTTCTGTATTCAAAATATCCACCAGCAAAGTGGTTTGTCCGACCTGCACATCCAGACGGCTGTAATTGCCAAGAAAAAACACGGTCTGAACAATGCCCTTCAACGTGCCTGCCTGCGGTGCATCCAGCAATTTGATATGCTCCGGACGAATCAGGATTTCTTCCGAACCATTTTCGCCAAACAACAACGGCGGCAGGAAATTATAGGTCCCCAAGAAACTGGCAACGAATCGCGTACGCGGATGTTTGTAGATTTCCTGCGGCGTACCTGACTGCACCACCTCTCCCGCCTCCATTACAAAGATACGGTCGGAGATGGAAAGTGCTTCTTCCTGATCGTGCGTAACAAAGATGGTTGTTATTTTCATTTTCTTTTGAATTTCGCGGATGAGGCGACGCAGGCTCAGACGAATTTTCGCATCCAGCGCGGATAACGGCTCGTCCAACAGCAACACATTCGGTTCCATTACCAGTGAACGCGCAAGCGCGACACGTTGCTGCTGCCCGCCGGAAAGTTCATCTGGATATGCTTTCAGCTTTTCTTTTAGGCCCACCAGTCCCAGCATCTCTTCCGCTTTTGCCGAGATCTCGGCGGCAGGCTTCTTTTTTAAGCGCAAACCAAATGACACGTTCTCCAGCACTGTCATATTGGGAAACAGGGAATATTGCTGGAACACCATTCCCAAATTCCGCTTATTGGCGGGCACACCCTCCAGATTCCGCCCGTCAATAAAAACATCGCCGCTGTTTTTGGTTTCCAGGCCTGCAATGATGCGCAGCAAGGTGCTTTTACCACAGCCGGAGGAACCAAGCAGTGTGACAAACTCTCCCTTTTTGATTTCCAGGCTCACGCCCTTCAGTGCGTGCACGTCTTGAAAGCTCTTTTGCACGTTTTGAATGGATAAATAACTCATGATTCAGCCCTCGCTCTCCGGTGCTTCCGATGTGTCAGCAGAAAAGTCACAAATGAGATAACAAAGATTGTCAGCAGATAAACTGTGACGACCGCGCTCGCCAGATGTCCATCCTTGGTCAACTGGTTATACAGGTACATCTGCACAGTCTTATATGCATTGCCAGCCAATAGGTTGACCAAGACAAAGTCTCCAAACAGAATAGAGATATCCAGCAGCATCGCGGAAACAATCCCGCTCATCACGTTCGGCAGAATCACACGCACAAATGCACCGGATTCGTCACAGCCAAGCATCATGGCCGCCTCCACGAGACTTTTGGTATTCACACTACGAAAGCTGTTGCGTACTGTCTGATAACTGAACGGCAGGCACAGTACAAAATAGGCGCCCAGCAAAATCCAAACTGTCCCCGTGATATCCACCGGCAAAGAAGAATACAATGCGATCAAGCCAATCGACAACACCACGCCCGGCATAATAAACGGAAGCATGGACAAAATCTCAAACAGACGAATCAGTTTGCGGTACCGCAGTACGCCAAGATATACGCAGGGAACAACCAACAGAACCGATACGAACCCGGCAGCTACGGAGATCAACACACTGCGCAGCAAGGATGCAACAAAGCCGCTGTCCTGAAAGATACGAACGTAATATTGAAAGGTATAGCTTTCCGGCAGAACGCTCTTGTCCCATTTCCCCGCGACCGAAAACAAAACCGTGGCCAAAACCGGCACAAACAGATACGCAAACAAAAGAATCAAAAAAATGCGTTTGCCAACGCCTTTCTTCATTGGTGGTTCCCTTCTTTCTCAATCCAGTAAAACTTCGATGTCTACGACATCGAAAGGCGGCTGCACCGATTCGGCACAGCCGCCTCCCACGGATGGTTAGCAGGCAGCCTCTAAACCATGCGTCGGTTAAGACGGCTTTTCGCAAAAACCATCACCATCAAAATGCCGCCCAATACGGTCGAAAGCGCACTGGCAAGGTATGGGTTGGGATTAACATCGCCCGAAACAAGATTGGCAATTGCAATGGCGATAATACCTTTGTTCCCGCTGACTAACGCATAAGCGGTCGCATAAGCACCCAACGCATTGGCAAACAGGATACAGATGCCACCGAGCAGCGCCGGCAACAGCGTGGGAATACCGATCTTCATCCAGAACAGGAACCCGCTCGCACCCAGCATACTGGCTGCTTCCCGCAAGCTGTCTTTAATGCTCGCCGCTGCGGGGTACATCAACATGATGGCAAGCGGAATCTGAAAATACACATAGACCAATGTGATGCCAAACCATGAAAACAAGCTGAATCCTTGTGCATACACATTAATGCCCATCACATTTTTTAAAAACAAGGTGACAACACCATTGGAACCAAGCAGCACGATAAACGCGAACGCCAGCGGGATGCCGGTATAATTCGTCGTCATGTTGAGGATGGTAATGATCCGACCGGTCGCGTGTTCATTCATTCCCCGAATGCACAGTGCGGCACATGTCCCAATCACAATCCCCAGAAGCGAGGAAACTACAGAAAGAACCACGCTGTTGACGATTGCCTGCGTATAATACCGCCCGGTAAATACCTGAACATAGTTCTCCAACGTGAACCCTGTGTCGGACTGGAACCCTGACAGCAGGATGTAGATAGCTGGTACAATTTCAAACGCCAGCACCAGCACCAGCATCACAACCACGGCAATCCAGAGAGGCCCTTTGGGTTTGACGGCAGCAGTCTTTACGACAGTACTTCGTTTCTCCATAGATCCGGAATCTCCCCACTTGTTTTTGTCCATGTATCATAGTTTTTGATCAGTTTAGCCGACTTGTAGTCGCTGTCAGGCAGCAATTTGCTCTTGACATCTGCCGGCATATCGACATTGGTACGGATGGGACGGGCATAACCTTCGGCAATCTGCGTCTGGCCCTGGTCGCTGAACAGATAATCTTGGAATGCTTTTGCAGCCTGCGGATGCGGCGCATAGGCGTTGATGACCGAAACATATGCACTCGTCACAGTCCCGTCACTCGGCACGACGACATCGTAGGCACTGTCGTCGCCGATTTCATGACGATAGTTCAACGCGTTGAAATCCCACAAAACACAGATAGGGACTTCACCCTTCTGGATATTGGACACAGAATCATCAACGTCTTTGATATTGCCGGCTTTATACATCTTTTTGAAGTAGTCAAGTCCCGGTTTAATATTTGCTTCATTGCCGCCGTAAGCCATCGCTGCCGCCAGCAAAGCACTCTGCGACTGTGCGTGTTTCTGCATGTCGCCAATCACGACCATGCCTTTGTACTCGGATTTAAGCAGGTCCGCCCAACTCTGCGGGACATCTTTCACCAAGCTCTTATTGACCAGGAACACAATAGAGCCGGTATACTCCGCCGTCCAGTACCCGTCTTTGTCTTTTGCCCAAGACGGAACATCATTCCAATATTTATTCTTATAAGGCTGCACGACTTTGCTCTTGCGCGCACCTGCCGCAAACCCGATGCCGATATCGCCGATATCCGCTACCGGATTGTTCTTTTCCGCTTTGAACTTGGCCAATTCCTCGGCGGAAGACATATCGGTATCCTGATGGGTGATGCCATACTGACTGGTAAAGCTGGCAAAAATACCTTTCCAGTTGATCCATGTATCCGGCATACCGTAGGACACCAGTTGGCCTTCTTTTTTCACATCTGCGGCGGTTGGCCGGACGGTCGTGTCCGTGCTCGCGGTGCTGCCACCGTTTTTCTGACATCCGGATAGTGCGACCATGCTGAGAACGGCAGCGGCAGACAACAGCAACGCCACTGTTTTTTGGGTTTTGAACATTTTTTCATTCCTCCTGCAGCAATTTTCTAATTAAATGCCTTAATCAAGGCGAATAGGGGGCTTTTTCATAGTAGGCGCGGGTAGAATATCCAACAGAGTGCAAATCGTCGGCGCAAGGCACAACTGAGAAACCGGTGCGGCTTCTTGCGGAATGCCACAGTGGATAAAATAGGCAAACACATCCCGCATCATCGATTGGTCGCCGCCGTGGTTCCCCAGTGCGCTCATGCCATGATCAGAGGTCACAATCACACCATACCCCTGCGAAACCAAAAGCGGCACGGCATTGGCGAGAATCGTGTCCATCTCCACACATTTTTTCTCATATTCACGCGACTGGCTGCCATAGGCATGTCCAACATAGTCGATGCCCATGGGATGAAAGAGCATGAAATCAGGAACATAACGACTGCACAGCGCTGCACCGTCCAAAAATAAATGTGAATCGGGATAGGTGTCGTCAAAATAAAAAATGCCATGCTGGATATTTTGCTGTTCATCGTGCGTAATCCGGTCTTCAAACGGGTTAAACGGCGAGCGATTATATAACTCGCTGATCCAGTGATACGCGGCAGCTCCTGTTTTCAGTCCAGCATCGTGCGCCAGAGAAAAAACACTGGGTACCGGAGAAGGCACCGACATGTTGTTTGCGGTGATGTGATGCACCGATGAGGGTGTACCGGTCAAGATGCTTTCATAACATGGGCGCGAGAGGCTCGGCAAATCGCCCGTGACTTCCAGATAACCCGCTTCCCCGCTTTCTACCAGACTTCGTAAAAACCCGAACGTGTGGACTGCGCTTTCTCGTGTAAGCGCATCAAGAAGAATCAAAGCGATTTTTTTCATTTCGCTCCCCTTTTTCGGATAATACAGTTCTTGCAAAGCAAATACCCCAGACAGTCGTTTCGCAGCAATCAGCATGTACTGTATAAAGCCCAACAATGACGGTCATTCCAATCGCACCTTATACATGCTATTAAAACATCAACAACATCCTGTTCTTGTAAAATCCGCGTCACCTTTTTGTAAAAATAGAATTGACTCTGTCTAAAACATATTTAGTCAATAAAAAAGGCGCTTGGAAAAGAGATTTCTCTTTTCCAAGCGCCTTTGCTTGTTTTTATTATAGCAAAAAGTCCACAAAAATCAAGTATAAATCCACAAAAT
>NZ_JBDNLG010000094.1:0-11686 GCF_047718355.1 Ethanoligenens sp. | reverse complement strand
CCGAGATACAAACCGCCGCTGCCAGAATAACAGCCGCTACCGCTTTGCTTTTTTTCTGTTTCATCCTTATAACGCCTCCATTTTTGTCTGAACGAGCAAATGAAATCTATGTGTGAATGATTGACAGCTGCTTGGAAAGCCATTTTTCCAGCACCACCACGCCTGCGTACATGAGCAGAGACAGAATGGACAGTGCAAACACGCCTACCCAAACAAGGTTGATGTCAAGGATTGTGCCCGCATAAATGACCATGCGCCCCACGCCCTGATTGGAAGCAATGAATTCTCCCACAATTGCCCCCGCAAGCGCCAAAGCGATATTGATGCGCAGGCTGCTTACAATCCATGGCATGGACCATGGCACCACCACTTTTTCAAAGACTTGCCTGCGGCTGGCGCCCAATGAATACAACAATGTTTCCATTTCAGGATCGACGCTCTTGACACCGCCGTATGCAGAAAGCGCGGTAACCACCACCGTCATCAGAAACGCCAGCGCCACTTTGGAGAAAAAACCGATGCCAAATAAAATGACCAGCACCGGTGCAAGCGCCAACTTAGGCAGCGCATTGAACACAATCAGATACGGCTCCGTGATATCCGCATATCGTTTGGACCACCAAAATGATAACCCAATCAAACTGCCGCACAGAGTACCGGACACGAATCCAAGCAGCGTGGAGCCGGAGGTATATGCCACATCCCGCAGCAACGTGCCTTGAGTCAGCTGGATATACGCTGTATGTAAAATGGTACTGGGGCGGCTCCAATAATAAGGGTCCATCCAGCCGATGCGGGTAAACACTTCCCAGATGACAGCAATTGCTGCCCCGACGGCAATACGCCCAAACCAAATCAGTTGCCTTCTTTTTCTGACCTGCACCTCTTCGAAATCGATGTTCTTCTTTTTCACAGTCGGTGGTTTTTTCCCATATCCCGCCGCACACTTTACCGATTTCGCAGGGTGGTCCACTGACTCACTCATTGATCCACTCCCTTTCATCCAATATCCGCCGCAGATGGAGCGCCCGAAAACAGAAGCTCCAGCAACTGATGCTTTAGTACCGCGAACTGCGGCGATGTCATATCTTCCGGCGAGCGTGGACGGGGAATCGGCACTTCAAGCTTTGCCTGGATGCGTCCGGGGCGCGGAGAAAACACATAAATATCATCCGAAAGATACACCGCCTCGTCAATATCATGTGTGACGAACAAGATTGTTTTTTTGAAATCCTGCCAGATCTCCAACAACCAGTTTTGCATATGTAACCGCGTCTGTGCGTCCAACGCACCGAATGGCTCATCCAGCAGCATGATATGCCGGTCATACAGCAATGTGCGCAGCAGTGCCGCGCGCTGCCGCATCCCGCCGGACAGTTCATAAGGATAACTTTTTTCGAACCCATTCAATCCATATTGCGCCATCAGCGGCAAAGCCCGCTTCACGGATTCCATCCGCGGCACACCACGTATTTCCAGTCCCAAGATGATATTATCCAAAATACTGCGCCATGGCAGAAGCATATCTTTTTGCAGCATATAGCCAACTGTTCCGGCCCGCCCCACAATATCTTGCCCATTGGCCAGTACCTGACCCGCCGTGGGGCGCAGCAATCCGGCAATGATATGAAACAATGTAGATTTTCCACATCCGCTGGGACCGATTATACTGACAAATCGCCCCTCTTTTACAGAAAAATTCACTTTCTGCAAAGCGATGATCTCTTTTCCATCCCTGCGAAAGGTTTTGGTGATGCCCGAAACGACCAATCTGTCTGGTTGCTCCATTTGATGCTTCCTTTCCGCCGGAGAATGACATCTCGGTTTCCTTCTGCCCCGGCTATAGTACTGGGAATTGCCGATAACCCAATATATGCCCCCATCTTCTATCCTGACACGCTTTGAAAAACCGTACAAAAAACGTCCTGCACGGATTTTAAATCCGTGCGGGACGTAGGTTGCGTCACAGCCTTTTCTGTACTGAAATGCAAAAATGCGTTATTCTACTACAAAAGGCTTGATCTCTTCAAAAAATGTAGATTTTTCATCGGTGCCCGCATTCAACTTAATCGGTTTCGTAAGATCCAGACTAAAAATCCCCATAATGGATTTCGCATCAATGACATACCGACCAGACGTCAAATCAATCTCAAAATCATATTTAGACACAATGTTGACAAACTTCTTGACGTCGTCAATGGTACTCAACGAAATATTTACAGTTGCCATAACAAAATCCTCCTAGCAATAAATCAAATTATAATATAAGTTTAATATAGCAGTCTGCAAAAGGTTAGTCAACAGGCAATTGTATTTCGTGTGCATTTTTATTATAATATACAAAAGAACAGTTTCTATTTTGAGCGTATCCTCAACGTTTTTAGGAATTATTATCTTGACGTGTGAGAAAACCCGTTTTTATTTACATGCGCGCCATGCCTGCGGAGGGATCATGAAGGCTGCTTTTTATACACTTGGCTGTAAAGTCAATCAATACGAGACCCAAATTATGGAGCAATCCCTGCGAGACGCCGGTTTCCAGATCGTGCCGCCCGACGATACAGCGGACGTCCTTGTGGTCAACTCCTGCACAGTAACCTCCGAAAGCGACCGAAAAACACGACAGATGTTGCGCAAGATGAAAAAAAGAAATCCCGACGCTGTCGCCGTACTCTGTGGCTGCTATGTGCAGGCGTCCCCGGAAAAAGCCGGTGCCATTGCGGAAGCCGATATCGTAACCGGTGTCCGCGACCGGAGTGGCATTGCGGCTCTGGTGCTGCGATCCATGCAGGAGAAGGGTCGGTTTACCAACGTTTCAACTTTTGAAAAAGAGGAACCGTTTGAACCAATGCGTGCCCGTGGACTTGACGGGCATACCCGTGCGTTCGTCAAAATTGAGGACGGCTGTCAGAACTTCTGCACCTACTGCATCATTCCTTTCTCGCGCGGGCCGGTGCGTTCCAAACCGACTAAAGAGATTACGGAGGAACTTACGGCGTTGCGGCAGCAAGGCTATGCCGAAGCCGTACTGGTAGGCATCAACCTTTCCGCCTATGGCGGTGACATCAACAGCACACTTGCCGACGCGGTAGAAGCCGCCGACCGCGCGGGACTGGCGCGTATCCGGCTCGGTTCTCTGTCTCCCCTGGCCATCACTGATGCATTCATCGCCCGCGCTGCCCGCTGCTCCTCCCTCTGTCCCCATTTCCACCTCTCACTGCAAAGCGGATGCGCTGATACGCTGGCACGAATGAATCGACGGTATGACCCAGAGGACTTTGCAAATGCCGTTGAAAAACTCCGCGCTGCGTTCCCGGACTGCGGCATCACCACCGACGTCATCGTTGGGTTCCCTGGCGAGACCGATACGGAATTTTCAGAGTCCATGGACTTTGCGGAACAAATCGGTTTTTCGCAGGTGCATGTATTCCCCTACTCCAAGCGGGATGGGACACGCGCCGCCGCAATGGACGGGCAGATATCCAAAGCTGTCAAGGAGAATCGCGTGCACGCACTGTCGGCACTCTGCGCGCAGACACAGCACGCCTTTTGGCGGCGTTTCGTTGGCAGGCGCTTGCCGGTTTTATTTGAGCAGCGTACACAGAGCGGTCTTTGGGAAGGTTTTACGCCCCAATACATCCCGGTTTATGTGCGTACGGAGCAAAATCTTCATGGCATCCTGCGGGATGTCCACATTGAGGAAGTCCAGCCAACGGGCTGTTTTGGGCGGCTTTGACCGTTCATCTTCCCTATCCGATAAAAAAGTTTTGAACGTCCAGTTGTCATTTTCCTATGTTGCGGCTGGATTGCTCTACACAGGAGTTGTATAAAAAATGTCCGTTTATAGAATCTTTGTCGAAAAACGTCCCGCGTTCGCCGTGGAAGCAGCCGGTGTGCTGGCTGACCTGAAAACATCGCTGAGCCTGAATGATCTGGAAAGTCTTCGCATCTTAAACCGGTACGATGTAGAAGGTATTTCCGAGGAAACGTTTGTGGCGGCAAAGCCGACTGTCTTCTCCGAGCCACAGGTGGATGTCACATCTTTGGAACCGGTGCCGCCCGCGAAAAATGAACGCATTTTCGCCATCGAATATTTGCCCGGGCAATTCGACCAGCGTGCCGACTCCTGCGCACAGTGCATCGCGCTGCTGACACAAGGTGAAAAACCCGCTGTGAGAACGGCGCGTGTTTTCATCTTGCGCGGCGTCTTTGACAACAAGACGTTTGAAAAGATCAAAGCCTACCTCATCAACCCGGTGGAATGCCGTGAAGCGTCACTTGAAAAGCCGGAGACACTTGCGGAGCAGTACGAATTGCCCGGCAAAGTCAAAATCCTGAAAAATTTTTGTGCACTCAACCGCGAACAGCAGAAAGAGTTTGCCCAACATTTCGGGTTGGCTATGGATGTGGACGATATTGAGTTCTGCCGCCAATATTTCAGCGAAACGGAAAAACGTGACCCGACCGTGACCGAATTACGCATGATCGACACCTATTGGAGCGATCACTGCCGTCACACCACGTTTTCAACAGAACTGGACGATATACAGATTGAACCGGATTATATACAAAAAACCTTTAAGAAATATATGGCCTGCCGTAATCAGTTCTATGCCAACCGGACAAAACCGATCACACTGATGGATATCGCCACCATGGGCGCACGAAAATTAAAAGCCGACGGCGCGTTGCCTGCTCTTGACGAATCTGAGGAGATCAACGCCTGCTCGGTGAAAATCAAAGCAGACGTAGGCGGCACAGAAGAAGACTGGCTGCTTATGTTTAAAAATGAGACGCACAACCACCCGACCGAGATCGAACCATTCGGCGGCGCGGCCACTTGTCTGGGCGGCGCCATCCGTGACCCGCTTTCCGGACGCTCTTATGTTTATCAGGCCATGCGGGTAACGGGCGCGGCCGATCCACGCGCCCCTGTCGAAAAAACATTGCCCGGCAAATTGCCGCAGCGCAAAATCACACTGGGCGCGGCCGGGGGCTACAGCTCTTACGGCAACCAGATCGGCCTTGCCACCGGGCAGGTTAGTGAGCTCTACCATCCCGGCTATGTGGCAAAACGCTTAGAGACCGGTGCGGTCGTAGGTGCCGCACCTGCCGCGAATGTAGTACGGGAACGCCCGCAACCCGGCGATGTAGTCATCCTGTTGGGTGGACGCACCGGGCGCGACGGCATGGGTGGTGCAACCGGCTCCTCTAAATCCCACACCCTCAAATCGCTTGCCAATTGCGGCGCCGAGGTGCAAAAAGGCAATCCGCCCGAAGAACGGAAGATTCAACGGCTGTTCCGCAACCCGGAAGCAACCCGGCTCATCAAACGCTGCAACGACTTCGGCGCGGGCGGTGTGTCGGTCGCCATCGGCGAGCTCGCTGACGGTCTGGATATCAATTTGAACGCCGTCCCCCGTAAATATGAGGGCCTGGACGGCACGGAGCTGGCTATATCGGAATCGCAGGAACGCATGGCTGTTGTCGTAGCTGAAAAAGATGTAGACATTTTCATCCAAAAAGCACAGGCAGAAAACCTGGAAGCCACCGTGGTCGCACAGGTGACAGAAGAGCCCCGCTTACGGATGTACTGGAACGACACCTGCATCGCGGACGTTTCGCGCGAATTCTTAAACTCCAATGGTGCATCCAAACACGCCCGCGCAACGATAGGTTCTCCAGATCTTTCGGGACTGTACCTTGCGCCGCCGGTGCATGATCTGGGCAGGCAATGGCGGGAAATGCTGGGTGATTTGAACGTCTGCTCACAAAAAGGATTGGGCGACCGCTTTGACTCAACCATCGGTGGGGCGACTGTCCTGCTGCCCTACGGCGGCAAACATCAGCTTACGCCAGCACAGGCCATGGCTGCCAAACTGCCGGTACCGCAAGGCGACACCACCACCTGTTCGTTAATGTCTTGGGGCTGCAACCCCTATATTGCGGAGACCAGTCCCTATCATGCGGGTGTGATTGCGGTCGTGGAATCGGTTGCGCGCTTGATTGCCAGCGGCGGCAGTCTGAAACAGACCTGGCTCTCGTTTCAGGAATTTTTTGAGCGGCTGCGCGACGAACCCGCCCGCTGGGGCAAACCTCTGGCGGCGCTGCTCGGCGCATTCGAGGCACAGCTTGGTCTGAAACTGGCCGCTATAGGCGGCAAAGATTCCATGTCCGGCTCGTTCGAAAAACTAGATGTACCGCCGACCATCATCTCATTTGCCTGCGGTGCATCCAGCGCACAGCGCGTCCTCTCGCCGGAATTCAAAGTCCCTGGGGACAAGCTGGTGCTGCTCAAGCCCAAATACGACCGCAACGGTTTGCCGGTTTTTGGCGACCTGCGCCGTCTATTTACAAAAGTAGAGCGACTGATCGCCACCCGCAAAGTACGAGCGGCGTGGGCACTTTCCACCGGCGGTGTCGCCGAAGGCATCACCAAAATGGCACTCGGCAACGGCATTGGTTTCTCGGCGGATCACGGGCTGAACGACAGCACCCTCTTTGACCAGTGCTATGGCGGATTTCTTTTGGAAGCAGAGCCGCGCGCATTTGTCGGCGGCAAAATTATTGGGCATTTGACCGACCAACCAACTATTGAAATTGGCGCACTCTCCCTACCGCTGAAGGAACTGGAACAAGCATGGACAGAGCCATTGGAAGATATTTTCCCGACTAAAACAAAAACCAACACGCCTGCCGCCAAAACATATACCTGCTCCGCACGCACCAAACAGAAACCTGCGGCGCGCCTTTCCTCCCCCCGCGTACTGATTCCGGTTTTCCCGGGCACCAACTGCGAATATGACGCGGCACGCAAATTTACGGAAGCCGGCGCAACCTGCGAAACATTTGTCATCCGCAACCTAAGCGCCAACGACATCGCCGAATCGGTTCTTGCTTTTGAAAAAAGCATCCAAAACAGCCAGATCATCATGATTCCAGGTGGCTTTTCCGGTGGTGACGAGCCGGACGGCTCCGGCAAATTCATTACGGCCTTTTTCCGTAACCCGCGCATTAAGGATGCGGTAGCAAATCTGCTGGGCCAACGCGACGGTTTGATGCTCGGCATCTGCAATGGATTCCAAGCACTGATCAAACTGGGATTGGTGCCTTACGGCGAGATTCGTGGAATGGATGCGGAATGCCCGACGCTTACGTTCAATTCCATCGGGCGTCATCAATCCACCATGGTGCGCACCCGGATTTCCTCCGTCCAATCACCGTGGATGTCCTATTGCAATCCAGGCGATGTCTATACCATCCCGGTTTCCCACGGGGAGGGTCGGTTCGTTGCCACTCCAGAAGTTCTGGCACAACTGGAGAAAAACGGACAGATTGCGACCCAATATGTCGATGACAATGGTCATCCGTCCAACGATATCGCGTTCAATCCAAACGCTTCGGTGGATGCGATAGAGGGTATCTTTTCGCCGGATGGTCGTGTCTTCGGCAAAATGGGACATAGCGAACGCTGTGGAAAATATGTCAGTAAAAACATCGACGGATTAAAAGATCAGCCTATTTTCCGGGCTGGTGTGGATTATTTCGCTCTATAAAGTCACACCCCTACGATACAACAACGCCCAAGCGGTAAGATACCGCTTGGGCGTTGTTGTATCGTAAACGCGTTATATTCAGACGCCGGCGTTTGTAAACAGCAGTTCCGCGTAGTGCACCGCACCCATGGCATCCTTGGCATAAAAATCCGCGCCAATTTGGTCTGCGTATTCCGCATTGAGAACCGCGCCACCAACCATGATCTTGCATTTTGGCACACTTTGCCGCAGTTGGCGAATGGTTTCCGCCATGTTTTCCACCGTTGTGGTCATCAGCGCGCTAAGTCCCACCAGCTTGACACGTTCCTTCTGCGCAATTTCTACCACGTCGCTGGGCGGCACATTTTTCCCGAGATCTATGACTTCATAACTGTAATTCTGGAGCAGAATTTTCACGATGTTTTTTCCGATATCGTGAATATCCCCTTTGACTGTTGCCAAAATAACTTTGGCCTTTTGGGCTTTTTGTTCCCCCGCATCCATTTTCTCGCGAAGTACTTCAAACGCCGCACGCGCTGCTTCCGCACTCATTAACAATTGCGGCAAGAACAAAGTTCCGATTTCAAAATCGTGCCCCACCCGGTCAAGTGCGGGAATTAGATTCTTTTCAATGATATCCAGCGGCCGCTCCTTTTCCGCCAGTGTCTTTGCCGCATCCGAAGCGCTGGTTTTCAATCCGGTCACGATGGCGTCGAATAAGGACACAGCTTCCCCATTGGTCGGAGGAGTAGGCTTTGACTGCTGCCCGCCATACGCCGCAATATAATCCATGCATTGCTTGTCCTTACCGGACAAGGCGCGGTATGCACGGTACACATCCATCATGCCCTGCGATTTTGGGTTGATGATCGCGGCATCCAATCCGCGCTGCAAAGCCATAGTGAAAAAGGCGGCATTCAGTTTTTCACGTTCCGGCAAACCAAACGCCACATTTGAGACTCCCAAGGAGGTGCGAAGCCCCAACTCCCGCCGGATGCGTTCCAACGCTTCCAGCGTAACGGCGGCATTTTCCTGACCGGCGCTGATCGTCATGACCAACGTATCGACCAGCAGATTCTCCGGGCCAATACCGTAAGATGCAGCGGTCTCCATAATTTTTCGGGCAACAGCCACACGCCCCTCGGCTGTGGGTGGGATTCCATTCTCGTCCAAGGTAAGTGCGACCACCACACCGCCATATTTTTTGACAAGCGGAAAAATGGAATGCATTGATTCCTCTTTGCCGTTGACTGAATTGATGAGCGCTTTTCCACTGTACAGCCGCAGCGCTTTCTCCATTGCTTCCGGGGAAGAGGTATCAATCTGCAAAGGAATATCCACTACGCCCTGTAAAGCCGACACCACCTGCTCCATCACGGCCGGTTCATCCAGCTCAGGCAGACCTACATTGACATCAAGCACATGCGCGCCAAGCTGCATCTGCTCGATGCCTTGCTGCAGGATATAATCGATATCGCCATCCCGCAAGGCCTGTTTCAATCGCGATTTGCCGGTGGGGTTGATGCGCTCACCGATTAACACCGGCGCAGTCTCTCCGAACACAACTGCTTTGGCATACGACGAGATCACCGTGCGTTTTTTATTGACCAGCGGCACAGGTGTGATGTCCTTGCAGGCCTGCACCTCGGCGGCGGTATAATCCGGTGTGGTACCGCAGCAGCCGCCGATGATCCATGCCCCGCCAAGAGCAATCTCCCGCATCTCCGCGGCGAATTCTTCCGGCTTGATTGTGTAAATGGTTTGACCATTCCTCGTTTGCGGCAGCCCGGCGTTCGGGTTAATGATGACCGGCACCGATGCACATTCCAATACGGCGGGCAAAAGGCGGCGCATCAAATCCGGTCCGAACCCGCAATTAAGGCCGAGCGCGTCCACGCCCAAGCCTTCCAGTAATGCCACCGCTGCGGGAATGTCTCCGCCTGTCAGCAGCTTCCCCTTGTCGTCTGAAACCAGCGTGGCAAACACCGGCAGATTTGTCCGCTCTTTCGCAGCCAATACAGCGGCTTTACACTCATACGTATCGGTCATTGTTTCAATTAAAATGAGATCGGCGCCCGCCTTTTCACCGATAGCCGCCGCTTCACCGAAAATTTTCACCGCCAGTTCAAACGGCAGATCACCCAAAGGCTCCATCAGTTTCCCGGTAGGACCGATGTCCATTGCCACCAGGCCGCCTTCCCCCGCCGCCTCTTTTGCCACCCGAACGCCTTCGGTGATGACCTGTTCCAAAACACCGATTTCCTGATATTTGAATCGGTTGGCGCCAAATGTGTTGGTCTTGATGATTTCTGCACCCGCGGCACGGTATGCGCTATGGATCTTAAATATGATATCCCGGTGCGTCAAATTCCATAGCTCGGGCTGCTCCCCTGGCGCAAGCCCGTTTGCTTGCAGCATCGTACCCATCCCGCCATCGAAAAAGACAATCCGTTTTCCTATATCCTCTAAAACACGCATCGTTTTTATTCCTTTCTGAATGCGCAGTCTTGCTTCTCACAAGACACACATTTTTCGGTATTGCAGCTCTGCTGTTCCGATGTCAGCCCAATTACAGCCGTGACTGATTTAGACGGGGCAAGAATATAGTTTTCCGTCATGGTCAATCCTATCCGTTTGGGACAGGACAGCTGTTCCATAAAATCGCGCTGATGCCGGATGTCAAAGTCACCATACCCCGGGCTGAACCGCGGACGCAGGAACAGACCCCTTCGTGCGGCCTGTCCCCGAATGGATGCCTCACACTCATCACAATAGCACTCGACCAATTCCGCCGCACACGCCTGCAAGATTACCATCATGGATACATCCGTTTTGGCATACCGGCGAAGCAGTGTATCGGGTCCGGAGCCCAGTGTTGCCGCAAATAAAACAGCCTCTGTGCAGCCGCGCAAGTGATGCCGCAGATGGTGGCTCTTCACCTGCATGGTTCCGATCTCAACAGTATCATCCATCCCGAAGTGCAATGGAAATGAGGCGCTGACCGTGCGGGGCGTGGCGCTCGCCAGCAGCAACGCAGTACACTGCTGTATCCTGTCCAAAACACCTGCATCTGCCGGGTGGCCGTGATACCCCAGATACCGCAGCACTTCTCTTTCCCTAATCTGTAACATTATTTAATGATCTCCGAAATATTTTCATAAATTTTTGCTGCCACTTCTGGCTGGTTCATCGTGTAGATATGAATAGCACGCACGCCGTTGGATATCAAATCAATGATCTGTTCGGTGGCGTAAGCAATCCCCGCCTGACGCATAGATGCCGGATCATCTGTAAACCGATCCGCCATATTGAGAAATCGGGGCGGCAGGGATGCACCGGAAAGTTGACAGATGCGCGCAATTTGTTTGGCATTGGTTACGGGCATGATACCGGCGATAACCGGCACACGAATATCCTGCGCCAATATTCGAAATAGAAAGTTATAGAATATGTTATTGTCAAAAAACATCTGCGTAGTCAAAAAGTCGCAGCCGCATTCCACTTTTTCTTTCAGGTGAAGGATATCTTCCCGCCTATTCGCAGATTCGATATGCCCCTCCGGGTAACAGGCGGCACCTATGCAGAAATCGCCTTGTGCGCGGATCTCACTAACCAGTTCGCTTGCATACCGGTACTGTTGAACGGGAGGAGTCCCATCTTGCGGCACATCACCGCGCAAAGCAAGCACATTTTCTATTTTATTTTCACGCAATTCTGTGAGTGTTTCAGCCATCGCTTCTTTTGTAGACGCGACACATGTCAAGTGTGCCAATGCAGGCACACCATATTTTTGCACAATACCGGCAAGATGTACCGTATTTGCCCTGGTCCCGCCGCCCGCACCATACGTCACGCTGATGAAATCCGGGTGAGCAACCGCAAGTTTCCGCACAACTTCCTCAGCCTGTTGTAGTTTCCCCGTTTGCTTGGGAGGAAAAATCTCACAGGAAACACTAATCCTATCTCGCTTTAACAATGTACTGATTTTCATGTCAACCGTCCTTTTAGAAAAGACTCTATTGTGCGCATCTTTTCCAATATAATCGATACACTTATTGTATCACAATCAAGCTGCTATGCGATAACGCCTATTATTTATGGTCTGCTATAGCTTAAATCAATAGAATCTATGTCACCATCTAGTTCTCTTA
>NZ_JBDNLG010000093.1:0-11741 GCF_047718355.1 Ethanoligenens sp. | reverse complement strand
ATCTTATACAAGAACCTGAAGAAGAAAGTGATTAATAGTGGACTTTCAACGTGGAACCCTTGATGTTCTTTTTTGTGAGCTCCCGCCCAACCTTGTTTTGAATGGTATATTTGGGAAAAATGAGAAAGGATGCACAGTTCCATACAACAACGTTGATTTAAGCACATTCTATAACTGCGCCTTAAAGGAATTAGGCCGTTATAGTGAAGACGAAATTGAACATCTGCATATGCTGATAGAAGACAAAATGGAGCAGGACAAAGTTTTCGGCGTGTTCAAGCTTCTTGCGGCCAATGCCGAAACAATGCTTGTAATAGATCGCGATAAGCCAAAGTGCCGGTTTCAAAACGCAATCCGTTGGCGTGAAATTTCTTATTAATTGGGGCAAGATATCCTTACAACGGCATTCCTCGCGAAAAGGGACGTAGAAATGCCTTATAAGACCGAATATTTCGCTTGACCAGCCGCAATCAAGACTGACAATGACGCTTTACACCATGTGCTGAATAAAGGCTTTTCCGAAAACCATTATCATCTTTATGGTTCAACACAGGTTTTTCCATTGAACTGGGCATGCCTAATGAACCATGTCGTGCATCGAGGCAAAGAATTTGGGCAATTGAACACATTTTTGCAGCAGCAAATCACTTTTGACAGCCGTCACCCCGACAAATTTGATTATCACCATTTGTGCCTGCAGGCCGCTGCAATACGCGCTGTGCTTTTTGCAAGATACAGCGTATCCAATACGCACCCGGAAAGAATAAATGAATTCCTGAATAAATTCTATCTATGGTCAGGCGGTGAAACGAATCCAACTGAGTTACAGCACTTTATCGAGTTCCTCCAGTATGAATATGGTAACAGAATTGGAAATGCGGTTTTGGATTATGCGCTAGTAAAGAGTCTTCAAGTCTCGAATTTCAATAATGACCGGATACTTTCCGGTGAACGGTATTTTTTATACAATTGTTTTTGTGCAGTTTTTGATGGAAGTATGGATGAATACAGTAAAAATATTTTATATGCTTACCTTCTTATAAAATCTAAATTTCGCGGTGAACTAGTGTAGGTGAATAACCGTATAGGATTTCACAATTTTACTGATTATCAGGACAGGAAAAAATACTTTATCTGCAATTACCCTCAATACTGTAAAGAATCATATCGTCTCGCTATTTTGTCCCCATTTGACTGTCAAAAGCTCTTATCCATGGAAGTACGAATTGCACCTAAGAATGTAGCGCCTGAGAATCTAGACAGTTATTATAAAATTCAAAATTTCATCCACACAAACCATACAATAGAATTTGATCGGCAACCGCAATCAATGCTTTTTCCTGATAAAGCTGAGCTTGAAAACGTTACTCGACTTTTATAATACATCTTGACAAGCTAACACTTGTTAGTTTATAATGTCACTAACAAGTGTTAGGAGAGATGAATAATGAATATGTACTTTGGAAATTTTGTAACAGCAGTATCAACATTGATGGTTTGTGCGCTTATAGCTTACATCATTTATACGGCGGTAAAGCAAAAGAAAATTGAGCATTGGGGCAGAAGAATTGCCCTGCTTGCATTTTTCGGCTTGGTGACTTGCTGTTTTGTTGCAGTAAGAGACGGCTATGTTCTGTCGGTTAATGCGTCTATTGATTCAGCGGTTAAAGCAGGTCTTTTTAAAATTGACAGTCTTCAGTCAACACTGTGCTGCATCGGCGGAGCAATAATTGCCTTTTCGTCAATTTCAAGTATTTTTGTCAAAAACCCAAAATATAGAAAGGCAATGTTTTTTGTGCTCAGCGCAGCCATCATTTTTAAGACTCTAGTTGTTGAGATTTCAAGATGGCTGGTGTAATACATGAAAATTACGGTTATCAATGGGCAAAACCATAAAGGAAGTACATACAATATCGGGAAAATGCTACTGGACAACATTTCCTGTGAAAAGAATGTCAGCGAGTTTTTTCTGCCCAAAGACCTGAACTGTTTCTGTGCTGGATGTTATACTTGTATTGAAGATGAAACAAAATGCCCATACTATAAAGAAAAGAATGTAATTTTGCGGGAAATTGAGCAATCCGATTTGCTTGTCTTTACAACACCGAATTATTGCATGGCTCCATCGGCACCAATGAAAGCTTTCATGGATTTAAGCTTTACATATTGGCTTTCTCATAAACCCAGAGAGTGTATGTTCAATAAAAGAGCAGTGGTCATTTCAAGCACTGCTGGCATGGGTGCGAAGCAAGCAATTAAACCGGTCGCAAGAGCCTTGTTTTATTGGGGAGTTCCCTGGATAAAGAGCTATGGAATAAGTGTGCAGGCAATGAACTGGAATGGTGTTTTGCAAAAGAAGAAAGCGAAAATTGAGAAGGATATGAAAAGCTTTGCAAAAACACTTTCTAAAAGCACGACTCCATCTGTTTCAATTAAAACAAAACTGATGTTTATTATGATGGCAAATATGCAGAAATCAAATCTTGGCAGCAGTCCAACTGAGAAAAAATATTGGGAAGAGCACGGTTGGCTTGGGAAGGAACGTCCATGGAAGCGACAATGACAACCAAGGAAAAAATAATATTTGAATCGCTGAAATTGTTTTCGAGCAAGGGCTATGATGGAGTGTCTATGCGTGAAATTGCAGCAGCAGTTGGTATAAAGGGCGCTTCGCTTTACAATCATTTCAAGGGAAAAGAAGATATTTTTAATGCGATTTTCAGTGAAATGGTTAAACAGTATGATCATGCTGCTGTTTTGATGAACATTCCAATGGAAGAAAGCGAGCAGACAATCATAAAATACCACAATATTGGTGAAAATCAACTGTTTAACATGGCTGAAGGACTACTGGGATTTTTTACCCAAAATGAGTTTGCAGTAATGTTCAGGAAATTACTTGTTTCAGAGCAGCATAAATCTTCTCTTGCTGCAAATTGTTTTAAAGAATATTACTTGGAAGCACCTATTCTGTTTCAAAGCCAAATATTCAGAGGTTTGCAACAAAATGGAGATTTTCAGAACTACGACACGGGCACAATGGCGCTGCATTTCTATAGCCCCATATACTATATTTTGAGCAAATTCGATTTGGGATACCCGTATGAGGAATGCTTGGAGCAACTGAAAAATCACATTCATTGCTTTTGCGCGCTATATTGCAAATAGCAATAACATCTACAATGTCAAACTATTTGCATATCAGAAACAATTGTTCAAATCAGCGCCAACTTTGAAGTCCGAGCCAAGGTTAACGAGCTAAATCAATCCCTTCAATCTTCTCTATAATTAATTTACTATGTATCGGCCGTATCCGCAACGAGTGCATTCGCGCGGATACGGCTTTTGTTTTGTCCCCAAGTAATCAGTGACAGAACTTCCTTTGCAAAGATGATCACGACACCTCCTGCCAGTGTCATAAAGCCATTGCATTTTTCGACCTCCGATATTAAGCTTCATTTGGTAGAAGAAGGAACGTCAGAGTGGCATAATATATAAAATCAGCCAATCAAGCTGCGGGGTAAGCCGCATACTGATTGACTGTAGTTTACCGGCAGTAAAAAGCTCGACGCATTTTATTTGCAAAGTGCACTTGACCGAAGCGTCAATTAGGGCAGCACATGTACCATAAATACAATATTGGATAAATAAGAGGGGCTGTTGCAAAACAACCTCAACAAAAAAGTCAAGACGGCCAGTTTTCAACAAATGAACGCCGGTTAAAACATTTTTCGGAACACGATAGGGGCTGTTGCTCAACTTCCGTTTTGCAACAGCCCCTTCACATTTCTGTCTGTTGACTTATCCGTTTGATTTCCTTATGGAACCTACCCGTTTGCGGCAGCGTTATCCCCGCCGTACCCTTCCATTAGGTTGAGACCGCCCCACCACAGGCCAAGGCCCGCGCCGAGAGCGATTACGATTACTTCCAACGTACCCATTGCGGAACTGATAAAGCTCATAGACTGTACCTCCGTAGTAGTCTTGATGTGATGGCATAAAAAATCCCGCTCGGAAAATTCCGAACAGGCGGTGGATGAACCCTATATTCTATTTGGCAGATAACGTCCTCCCTCTGGCATAGCCGATCATCATGCAGTTGACAGAAGCACGATCCGGTGCTATGTTTATCTTATGTTAACGTAAAGAATATGGGGCGAACCAAATGAGCTATAAAATTGGTGAAATCGCAAAGCTGACCGACCTGACCACCCGAACGGTTCGGTACTACGAGGGGCTGGGGCTGTTGGGCAAACGGGAAAGCCGCCCTAACGGCCAGATCCGCTCTTTTGACAATACGGATTTAGAGAGGCTCAAGAAAATTCAGATTTTGAAAGATTTGGGGCTATCCTTGGAGGAAATCGGTGAGGTAATCGAGCTGTACTTCACCGACGGCCAGATTCTGGAGGGGAAGCGACAAGTGATCCAGATTCTAAAGGGGCATATCGAAGCCGCCGAGGGGAAAATCGAGGAACTTAGCGCATTCAAACGCGAATGCGAAAGAAACATCTTGAAGTTGGAAACCATTATTGCCCATTCCGAAAAGAATTGATGTTCGCCTGCGCATCTTTTTTTGCACCATAATTTACGTTTACGTTAACAGCATATTTGGAGGAATTGCCTTATGGAGCAAGTCAAAAAGGAAACCGCACAAAGCCCGCCAACAGAGGGCGCGCCATTGGAACGGTAATGACCGGATTGCTCATCGGGATGCTGCTTTCGCGCACGTTCAGCGGCATCATCGGGACGCATTTCGGCTGGCAATCGGTCTATCGCATCGCTGCAGGGATGATCGGTGTCCTGATCATTGTTTTCGCTTTCTGCCTCCCACACACTTCTCCACTGACGGAAAAATGAGCTACGGAAAATTACTGGTCTCATTGGGCGGACTGCTTCGTGGCCAACCGGTATTGCGGAGTTCGTCGCTCGTCGGCGCGATGATGTTTGCGACATTCAGCGCATTCTGGACGACGCTTTCTTTTCTGCTGAAAGGCCCCGCGTATCATCTGGGCTCGCAGGCGGCGGGAATGTTCGGACTGCTCGGCGCGGCAGGGGCTATGGCCGCTTCCGTAGCCGGACGGGTGTCGGATCGGAAAGGGCCCCGGTTTACATTGACCATCGGGATCAGCCTTTCTGTAGCTGGGTTCTTGTGCTTTTGGGCATTTGGATTCCAGATGTGGGGGCTGATCTGTGGGATCATCCTGCTGGATCTCGGCGTGCAGACCGCGCAAATCTCCAACCAGGCAAAAATCAACGCACTGGACGCCGCCGCGCGCAGCCGAAACAATGCAGTTTACATGGCGTTCTATTTTATCGGAGGCGCCGTCGGTTCGTTCCTTGGCTCTTACTTATGGGGGCTGTTCGGGTGGGCAGGCGTTTGTGCGCTCGGCATTGTGTTTCAGATCGTCGCGGTCATCGCACATTTTTGCAGCTTCAAGCAGAAGCAAATGCAACAAATTTAAAATACCCATAGCCGCTGGACATGGAAAAGCCTCAATCCATGTGATGGAAGATGGCTTTGCGCCCCTTCTCGATTTGATGGACAGCGAAAACAGTCGTACGATAGAGAAGGAGACGATGAATATGGCACAAAAAACAAATACACATATAGCGCCACCCTGCTATGACGAGACGTTCAAGCAGGATGCCATCCGGATGGTCACTGACCAGAAGCGTCCGATCAAAGAAGTTGCGTCCGACTTGGAAATCTGTACGGATACCCTCAAAAAATGGTTGAGAGACGCCGAGATACAGCCCACCACGGCGGATCACGGAAACCGCGATGCTCAAAAAATACGCATATTGGAAACGGAGAATCGCGTATTTAGGAAATCCCTGTCCGAAAAGGATGAGGCCCCTAAAATCTCCAAAACATCCGTCGTCATACTTTCGAGGCCATAGAAGAGAAATATCAGTATGTGGATGCCCCCGTTCCGGGTATTCCGTGGTTATGCTATGCCACACTCTGCATATATCCCGGAGCGGATATTATGCCGGCAAAACCCGAACAATCGGCGTGCGCAGACGGGCTAATCAGCATTTACCGGGAGCGCTAGTGGTATGTCATGAAAAACACCCTACGTTGGGTCTGGACAGCCTGTACCACCTGTTGCATCCGCTTGTTCGGCTGCTCCCGAGCCCGCATCCAACAGGGTGCTGTTATGGGATGCAAGGCGCTCTATTTTAGCCTGCCATGCCTTGGGTGTGATCTTCTCGCCGGACGCTTTCAAACCGTTCAGAATACTGCCCAGTGGCGTCATACAGGGCCAATTCGGTATAGTGCTCATGCAGTACGCTTCCCGCGCTCGCGGTTTCAAAGCGGCAAAGGCAGTGTAAACGGAAACCTGAAATCATAAAGATGGGGTTGTTGTAAAATGGATTATCAATCCATTTTACAACAACCCCTTGCTTCTGTTTTTTGTGGACTATTCCTATCTTTTACTACAGCAATTGACGGCGAGCTCCGCTATTTTCTGCAAAAAAATCGTCCGCAGACGCTCGCGACCCTGCGCAAAGCATACCATCACGCGGTATAATAAACCTTTCCGTCGGTGGCCATGATCGTAGTTGTGAAAGTCACTTTCGGAGTGTAGGCGAACTCTTCGCTGGCAGGGATGTCCGATCCGGAGGTTACCGTCAGGGGAAACAGCACGTCCTCGGAAGCTGTACCATCGGAAAGATGTGCGCTGTAATACAGTGCCGTGCCGTTTTGCACGGTAGTTCCGCTATACGTGAACGTAAGGTCCACAACGTCATAAGGGGCGTTTGTGGATAACGCAAGTGCAGTTGCCGCAACGGTAATAGTAGCCATAGAGATATTCCTCCCTTTGAGCATTTAAAAATGTCGTAATGAGGGGGCTCAATCGCCCCCCTATTGCAGTGTATTCAAATGCCGGAAAAAGAGGAACCCATGCTCACGGCAGCAAAAAACTGCATATTCTGTAATAGGGGGTGGAGAACGAATGGGTGTCGTCGATATAAAATGCCAGGATTCATTTACTTCTGCGTTAAACGGCTGTTATCCGGCTAAGCAACGGAATGTGCTTTTTTTGGGGCATGAGGAACAAATCTATCTGTTTTTCAATCTTCCCCTCTGCCTGCCCTTCGGTGCGCTGTCGAAAGCCAGATTGCGGCTTTTCAAACTTGTATGTTTTCCCTTTCCCATCCATCACACAGTAGATGCCGAAAACGATTCCAGCCGCTATGCACTGTATCCGCTGCTGGATTTCTACAGCGTTTTCAATTGTGCGTTTTCTACGCCCGCAGTCGATGTAGACAGGCGCGTAGACTTTACAAATTGCAGCCATTTAAGCTATACGGAGATTGATATCACACAAATCGTAGAAGAGTGGATCAGGGGAAAAATCGAAAATAAAGGCCTGCTGTTAACGGGTTCCGCATCCTCGCAATGCATTTCTTATGCATCCGGTCAATATGCGGTATTGGGGATGCGCCCGACCATACGGATTAATTTGAAAGAAAACAGCATCTGCCAGCCTTTAAAGGTCGTTCCCTGCAAGGTGAGTGTATCCGGTCCCGCCTCGACGAAAGCGGAATAAAAGGATTCGGCGCGGGCTGAATCCGGCATTGGGCATTCTTTTCTAAAATCTGTTACCATAGTCGCGTATGCGTATCTGTTGGGGACTGCTGCAAAACAGCCCCTTTTGTCGTGCCTGTTAGACAACAAAAAGTTGGAGTAACATACCAAAAGGGATTCTCCGCTACGTCGCAGATGTAATCGCCGGAGTATAATTCCCTCAAGAATAATGGCCTCTATGACGTAAAGAAATGCCATGGGGGTAGGCCGAATGTTAGTAGGTGGAACAATTCATATGATACGGAAAAAACACAGAGTGGCAAAAGCTGTAAACGCTGATTTGAATTTGTAGGTTTGAGGGTGCGGACGAAAACCTGGACTCGGAGCAGTACAGGAGGCAACCTATGTATTCGTACGAAGATCGCTTAAAGGCCGTCAAGCTCTACATCAAATATAATCTGAGCGTAGCTGATACCATCCGTGAATTGGGGTATCCATCGTGCAACATGCTGAAGCAATGGCATCGTGAATTTACTGAGACCGGTGAGCTTCATAAGTTGCATAGCAAAATGCCGAAATATTCTTTGGAAGATAAAGAGCGTGCGGTAAGCTATTATGTGCAACACGGCCGCAACATGACCAGGACAATCAGGGCCATTGGATATCGGGAGACTATGAGGGAGTAGGTTCATGAACTGGCTTCGAATGAGCGAAAAGTTTACTCGAAACATAGCTCTGTGGTGAAATATACTTTAGAGCAGAAAAAGGAGGCTGTCATAGAATTCAGTTCTGGCGACAGCTCTGCTGTTTCTGTTGCCAAGGCCTTAAAAGTTAGCAGAAACAGCCTATACAAATGGAAAAGGGAAATGCTCGGAGAGGAATGCGTTGGGAAGATGAGCCATGGAAACAGGGCGCCCTTACCCGATGACAGGGACATGCTTCTGGCAGAGGTTGAATCGCTGAAAAGGCACGTATATCATCTCCAGATGGAACGTGCCATCCTTGAAAAGACAGCCGAAATCATAAAAAAAGGCCAGGGCATCAATCCGAGAGAGCTGGCAAACGCAGAAAAGGCTAGGCTGATTGATGCCCTGAGAGCAGTGTTTCCCTTGAAGGAATTGTTTGCCGAGCTGAATATTTCCAAAAGCAGCTACTTCTATCAACGGAAAGTCCAAGCCCTGCCCAGTAAATACGCTGATTTGCGTACAAAGATGAAAGAGCTTTTCAGAGATAACCCAGCCCGCTACGGGTACAGACGCATACACGCTCAAGTAAAAAGCAACGGGAATATTGTCTCGGAAAAAGTCATACGACGCATTATGAAAGAGGAGCAGCTTTTTGTCCCTCTAAGAAGAAAGCGTGTTTATTGCTCTTATCAGGGGGAAATCAGTCAGGCCGTAGAGAATCTCGTGGCGCGGGACTTCCATGCGGAGGCTCCAAACAAGAAATGGCTGACGGATCTTACGGAATTTCATGTGCCCGCAGGCAAGGTATATCTCTCTCCGATTGTTGACTGCTTTGATGGCATGGTGGTCAGCTGGACCGTTGGCACCAGTCCGGATGCAGAACTGGTCAACACGATGCTGGATGAAGCCATCCTGCATCTTCCAGAAGGCGAGCATCCCATTATTCACTCGGACAGGGGATGCCATTATCACTGGCCGGGGTGGATATCAAAGATGGAAAACGCTGGTCTGACAAGATCGATGTCCAAGAAGGGATGCTCTCCAGACAATTCGGCGTGTGAAGGATTCTTCGGACGTCTCAAAAACGAGATGTTTTACAACCGATCCTGGCAAGATGTCTCCATAGAACAGTTCGTCGACGTGCTCAATCGTTATATCCAGTGCGAGATAAGGCAGTCTTTTTGTACCCGGCGCAGATTGATTTTGTCGATGATATATTCACGCTTGAGAGGGTTGAGGCCCTCTCTTTTTAATCGCTCGAAGGGAATTTCATTTGTTGTGGCGGGAACCTTCCCATTTACCTTGTTGCACCAGGCGAGAGCCTGACCATTAAGGTCTTCCCGTGAGCTGTACTTGATGCCCACCATGAAATTATCCCGGACGAACTGTACTGTACACTCTATCTTGCCTTTTGTCTGGCCACGGTACGGCCTGCACAACACAGGCTTAAACCCGTAGAACCCTGCAAAGTCCTCGAACTGCCAATTGAGGGTGCTGTCCTCCTGCTTCAGCAGCCGTTTGATAACAACCTGCTTCATGTTGTCGTACAGGATTGCTTCCGGATAGCCCCCAAGATACCGGAATGCGTTGGCATGGAAGCGAATCAGCGTATTCGTACTCATGTCGGTCACAAACTCTATGTACCGTGTCCGCGAATACCCCAAAATGAATAGAAAACAGTACAGCTTTTTCAGCTTTTCATCCTCCAATACGGTATGATCCTCAAAAAATGCCCAGTCCATCTGCCCCTTGCAGCCCCGGCATCATCTCAAACCGTACCGTTGCCTTCTCGTCCAACTGCTCCTTTTAGTTGCGTACGTACTCTCGCACGATGCTGTGCCTGCCGTCAAAGCCTTGTTCCTGTATCTTTTCCAGGATCCTCTCCGCTGAGTACGGCGCTTCCTCCAGCCATACCGCTATCTGCTTCTTGTAGGGATCCAATTTCGACGGTTTTACCGCGCTCAGACTGTATACCGGTCGTGTTTCGTTCTGTGCGTATTTCTCAGCCGTCCTTGGGTCAATGTTGTACTTACGTGCTATTTCCGTATAACTCAGTCCCTTTTGCCGGTCACTTCTGATATCCATCCAGTTTGCTCCTTCCATTTTGGCACCCTTTCTGCCTGCCGACAGGCAGACAGATTTGAGTGTACCATATTGCATCCATTTCCGCTGCAATCCTACATCTTTTGACCGGTGTTTTCTTGCATTTTATCACTGGCGCTGACAGAAGAAATTCCAGATTTCTTTGCGCTGCATTCCTTGGAAGAATTCCGAGCTGGCGGTAACGAGCGTATCCACAAGCCGAGTACTGTCCTTGCGGGTGCGGCAGCCCGCCGCCGTAATCCGGCTGTCGATCTCCGGTTTGTAGCCGCCTTTCGGGCGGACGAGGTGAAAATTGTATTTGCTGCGGGATGTGTCAATGTCTGGATTGCTCTTGTACTGGGCTTTCCGGCGCTCATGGTGGGCTTCCAGCGCCTGTGCGGAGTCACCCTTGTGTTTGGCGAACCTTAAAATGGCGTATTGCGGCATTCTGCCATCCTTTCGCACGGAAAAGAACGTCCTTCATCCTTCACATGCCAACCGGCTGCCGGTCGGGCAGCGCCACAGGAATTTCACCTCCCCGCATTCTGATGCCGGGCCGTCCCTCGCCCTTTCGGGGTCATGGTATGTCTGCCGCACGGCTCGTTCTGTTCCGAACGTGACTGGTATGCTCTTATTCGATTGTCAAGCTTCATTTCCCTGTCAAAGTGGCTTATACTGGGAAGCAATCAAACAGGGTCTAAAAGTATACACCATAAAGAATGCAAAATCCGTATTTCAGCAAAAAAGGAGCCGTTTCGCCCTGGGTGCCGATTTCCGGGCGGCGGTTAAGTGATAAGACGAAGGGAGAAGCAAATGCCATATACCAATGAAATGATGAACAAAACCAAAGAGCGCTTACAGGATTTACGGAAAGAGCGCAAATAGACATATGAAGCCCTCGCCATGAAATTGTATGAGCGCGATGAACATATCGACCGGAACACGCTCTGGACCTTTGAGGTGGACGATCCGGATCACCCGAAATATCAACGCACCCGAAAAATGCGGGTCAAGCAGCTTGTGGCGCTGGCAGAGGTGTTCGATGTTTCGGTAAAATATCTGCTGGGCATATCCGATTATCGGAAGCGGGAATATCAGGGTATCGGGAAAGAGTTGAACCTTACCCCTGCCGCTGTTGACCAGCTAAAATCTTTTCAGGACATGCCGTCGAATTCAGAAACCAATATTCTCTCCGTTATCAACCGGCTGCTGATAAACCCGGATTTTATTCAGGCAATGAAATATGTAGTGGACGCAGCGTTTGCGCAAAAACATGAGTTGAAGCATCAGGTCGATCTCAGAATTGGTCGCGGTGTTCGTGGAACCGAATCGGAGAAAGCAAAAGAAAAGTTGCGGGAATATGGGATGGAGGCAATCGATGATGCAACACTCTCCGAACTTTATTCCCGGTGGGCTTTGGACATGCTGTCAAGAGC
>NZ_JBDNLG010000092.1:0-12123 GCF_047718355.1 Ethanoligenens sp. | reverse complement strand
GTTTTGCAGCTGACTTAAAGCAGATTTGGCTTGCGCCTGACGCAAAAGCTGCCCGAAAGCGGGCTGATTCTTTGACAAAGGAATATGAGAAACGCTTTCCGGATGCTATTCGAATTGGAGAAGCCCAGAAATCAGGGGCAAGAATATGACCGATAGCGTGAGGGGATGACAGATTGTCATTCCTCCGCCATCAACTCAGCCAACACACTACCTCGTTAATGAGGCCATTGCAGAAAAGGAGTGCCGATGAGTAAAGAATTTACCGCCGCTATGCCGATGAACGCTGAAGTTTGTAACAGGGCTCCTCTGCCCGCACAGGAGAGCGAACGCCCTGCACTTGTGAAGAAAATTGGTAAGACCACCTACTGGGTGAGAATACATTTTAGCGCCACCAGCCGAGAAACCATGAGTGACAAAATCAAGCGGATGCTCCAAATGAGGTCAACCACATGTAATGCGTGATTCTGAATAAAGGGCCTAGATAATCTGTTAATGCGGATTGCGTGACATTGTGAGGCCGTCGTGTTATTATTGTAACATCAAATACGAAAATAAGCGGGATTTTGTTTGAACAGCTGATCTACTTCACATCGCGCCTCATAGTGAAAGCATAATGTGGATATCAAGGACATATTGAACCTACGTATTTTTAAAAAAGGAATTTATTCTTGTTTTACAAATGAATTTGAAATATTTATAAAAGAAAACAATATTAACAAATTATACTTTGTAGGCATTGATACGGATTGCTGCGTTCTGAAAAGTGCAACTGATTGCTTTGAACGGAATATTCCATTTGAGGTCTTAATAAATTATTGCGCTACTAATGGTGGTAAGGAAAGCCAAGATGCAGCAATTAGAGTTATGAAAAGGATGATAGGAAAGAAAAATATAAATAGTTCAATGTGATAAAGCAATGAGCCTTACTCAAAATCGAATTGGAGTGCATTGATGTTTTTGTTAAAATTTCGTCCGTTTCGCCGCTTGACTTGAATTTTACGGCCAATTCATCAATGAAGATTTCCCCAATTTGTGTATTAACTGAAAATATTGTGCAAGAAAACAAAAGCATCGATATAAAGCTCTGCAGCGGAATATCCTTCCGTTGCAGAGCCTTTTATGTTTTTATGAACAAGTTCTTGACAATACGCCTCAGGACACGCGCGCGGAACTCAAAACCAACGAGATGTGCGAGGTCTACGAGGTTGATGCCGGATGAAGTGACTTCTTCACCTTTGACGGATGTGTGGTTCTGCGGGATACTGTTTGCGGGCGGTCACTTGATTTCCTGCTCCAAGCGGTCAAATTCCGCTGTGCCGAAAAACTCGCCCAGCGTGATTCCAAAGCCGTCGCACAACTTCTTTATGGTAACAACGCCGGGGTTCTGGCTTTCCCCATTCAGGATGCTCTTGATTGTTGCTTGCGGAACCGCCGCAATGTTGCTCAAAGCGTTCGGCGTAAGCTGACGTTCCCGGCATAACTCCAAAATCCGATGTGCGATGGCCTGCTGTGTGTTCATGGCGTCCACTCCCAGCGATATATCACTATCCAATGATATATGACGGAGATTTCTTACATTAGTGATGTTTCACTAATTGCACGTTTCATGCTAAAATAGTGACTAATCACTAACAAAAAGAGCCTACATATATGGATTCAAAAGTTTGCTGTTTTACCGGGCATCGTTATTTACCACAGAACACCGTTGAAAAAATTGTAGTGCAGCTCAATACCGAGGTGGACAATCTGATCCGTCAGGGTGTGATGCACTTCCTGTCCGGCGGTGCCCGTGGTTTCGATCAGATTGCCGCCGCGCTGATTTTATCAAAAAAAGACATGGGTGCGATGTTTTTCTGGATTTTATCCTGCCGTGTAAAGATCAGGATGTTTTGTGGCCGGGACGAGAAAAGAAGCTGTATCGCGGCCTACTTGTGGAGACGGATTCCGTCCATTACATAGCGGATTCGTTTGAACCCGGCTGCATGAAGCGTCGGAATTATTACATGGTCGATCACGCGGGATACTGCATCTATGCCATGTTGCACGACCGCAGCGGCACATGGCAGACCGTTCAATATGCCAGACGGAGGGGGCTGTGCCTGATCGGCGTCGCGGAATAACAAACTTTTTACCTGCCTGTAACACGGGGTTCACAAGTGATCTATACAATAAAAACATGCTTTTTCATTTTTTCCTCCTCTTCTCTTTCTCCATATATATTTATTTTACTTTCTCCCCGGCCGTAAGCCGGGGTTTTGTTTTGCCGGAAACAGGAGAAAAGGCGGTTGTCTTTAAAAATACAGTATCATCCATCGCCCGCTCGGATTTTTTCCGATGGGGCTCTTTTCTGCCGTCAGTACCAATCTAAACTATTGGGGGTTGTCTATGAGTTTTATCAATTCCGCAGTAACCACGTTGGAGGTGCTGGTAATCGCCATCAGCACGGGCCTCGCCGTGTGGGGCGTCGTGAACCTGATGGAAGGCTATGGCGGCGATAATGCTGCCGCAAATGCGCAGGGTCCATAAGGAAACAGAATCCAGATAACAGCAAAAGCATCGCCAACAGATGGAAAAATTAAGCCGCTACCCATGTTTTGTTTAATAGGGTTGGCGGCTTCATATTATTTCTTCGTATTTTGCTCATAATTGGCAGATGAGTTCCTTCTCCATACATACTGATTCTGGCATATTAATATACTGTCCATAGTTTTTGATAACATGAAAACCGGTAACAGTATACAGTCCCATCGCTCCTTTTAGTAAAGATCCAGTTTCCAATATCAGTTTTTTATAACCTTTATTAAGTGCTCTTTCCTCAAGAACCCTCATTATTGATTTACTATAACCACGATTCCTGAAACTCACTTTTGTAAATACCCTTTTTATCTCTGCAATACCAGGTTCATATTCTTTAAAGCTACCACATGCAACTGCCTCACCATTTTTTATTATCAAAACAACGTCATGTATGTTTTCCAACGTATTATATTGAGTGTATCGTTTTCTCTGCTTTTCCCCACCAACAACGCAATTAAGATATTCATCTAATTCATGACACAATTCAACAAATCGTTTATCATTTCCATCTGTAAATATAAGCTCCATCTTAATTTCTCCTAATATAAATAATCGGCAATTTACTGTCCGTCAAATTCCTGCTAGCTCTTCGTTAAGTCGGTACACTATCTATCAAATTATAGCATAAAACCAAAATCGTTTCCACAGAATGATTGCCCAATTTCTGTAGAAACGATTTTGGTACGAGTGTTCATAATGACAAACTCAGGAATCCGCATAAAATAAAGGTTTTCGGCGGCAGGCAATCGAATATTACATCTATACTCGTGTTGATTAGGTATTAAATCACCCTGCATATGCCCCGCTAAGACTGAATAAAGAGTAAAAGTTTCTGTTATTATCAGCGGAATCCAGTGCATTTCCAGATAATCGTCCGCACAAGCTCCATGTAGTCTCCATCGTAAGAAAAATCCTCCTGCACCAGCAGCACTGTGATACCATGCACCAATCCCCAGGCACCCAAAGCAAGCGCTTTTCTTCCCAGCGCGTCCTCAGGGTCTATGGCGCTGTCTTCGACCGCGTAACGATTGAGCGCATTGTAAAATGTGGTCTTGGGCTTTTCCAGCATCACGTCGCCGTTTTCGATTATACTGCCGATTCTACGGCCGATATCACTAAAAAACAGCAGACGAAGGTAGGCGGGGTTTTCTACAAAAAACTGAACGTAGGCGCAACCCATTTCGTTTATCTGGCCGTGCACATCGTTCGGGTGTTTCGCAATGGCAGTCTTAAGGCTTTCATTAAACTGATGGAGCACTTTGACGGCAATGGCCATTATAAGTTCTTCCTTGTCCTTAAAATGCCTGTAGGGTGCGGTATGGCTAACGCCGCAGGACTTCGCCACCTTACGCAGCGAAAGGCCGTCGTAGCCCTCGGCATCTAAAATTTTAAGACCGTTTTCGATTAATTCTTCCCTGAGATTTTCGTGATGATAGGTTTCCTCGTTCAATTAATTCACACTCCCGTATATATTATAGCACAGCTATGTTGACATTGGCAACATAGCTGTGCTACTATAGTGTAAACCATGTTGACAATGGTAACATTCAAAGGAGTGGTGTTGTGAACGCATTGATTATTACGGATGGGGAATACAAGACCAGAGTATATGACATGCTCAGTAAGCTTGCTATGCAACTGCTTGCGGAAAAGGGCTTTGAGTTACAGGTTCGGGAGCTTGACCGCAGTCTTCATTCCTGCATGGGCTGCTTCGGCTGCTGGATCAAGAAGCCAGGTGAATGCATGATAAGCGACGAGATGGCGGAGCTCAACCGATGCTACATGGACAGCGACGCTGTCATTTTCCTCAGCCCGGTTGTCTTCGGCCAGTTCAGCGCAAACATCAAGAACGCCATAGATCGTGCGCTGCCCAATATGCTTCCGTTCTTCTACCGCAGGCCGGACGGCTCCACGATGCATCCGCCCCGGTATGAGAAATCCCCTGCACTGTTAATCATCGGCTATGGCGAAGGACTGGACAGTGAAGAGGTGCAGCTCTTTCGCGACGTCACGGAAAAGCATCGGTACGACGTCGGCGTCGAGGTCTATCAGGGCGAATCCGATACGGAAAAGGTCAGAAGCCTGTTTGGCGCACTCGACCTAAGCGGTGTCAGAAAGAGAAAGGAGGCGCAGGCGCTGTGAAAAAAGTTGTATTGATCAATGGAAGTCCAAGACATGAAGAAAGAACTGCTTCGGCTGGGTTCCTCACGCACGTGGAAGCAATATTGAAAGATGGCGAATATGAAAAACAGCTTGTGAACGTTTGCAAAAGCCTGAAAAATGGTCCGGATGCGGATTATGCAAAGCTGCTTGAGGCAGATGCCATTGTCCTTGCTTTCCCGCTATATTATTTCTGCCTGCCAGGGCTCCTCACGCGCTTCCTTGAGGATTATGAAAAATACTTACGGGAACACGGCGAACAGAAAAAACATGCAAAGGTTTACGCCATCGTAAACTGCGGCTTTCCTGAACCAGAAATCAATGAGGAGGCCGTCCGTGTCATCGGCTGCTTTAGCCACCATATCGGCGCACGCTTCCGTTTCGGCGTGATGATCGGCGGTGGCCCGATGATCTCCGAGATTGAAGGAGCCGGCCCGACGAAAAAAGCTTACGAAAAGCTGGAGGCGGCCATCCGGATGATGGACAGCGATATCCGCAGCGAGGTTGTCGAGGCACCCCAAAACGTGCCAATCCAGCCGAGCTTCCCTCGCCGACTTTATCTCTTTATGGGCGGCATGGGGTGGAAGCGGCAGGCGAAGAAAAACGGAATCAAAAAGGCGGATCTTTACCGTAGACCATATCAAAAAGTGGAATAATTAGACAAGATGATAGATTGCAATCAAATAAAGGACTAAGCGGCCATCGTAAAGAAAATCTCTGTCTTCTTTGGTTTATTATGCCAGAAGAGAATGGAGAATTCAATCGTTATCTTTGAGCAATGAACACCGAATTACAAACAAAACAGACTGATACATCATCAGCCTGTTTTTGTCGTTATGGCCATTCAAGGATCATTTGCATTGGTGCCGCTGCTTGTATGGCTTGCTTTCGTTTCGCTTATGCTTGTAATAGCCACTCTCGCTCACCTGAAGTACCCGATACATCAGCCGCACCGGTCATCGTTCTTTAATTGAATGTAGCGGTCTGTTGTTTTCAGACAAATGAAACCGTAACATAAAAGCCCTCCAAACCGAAGTTTGGAAGGCCCTTTGAAAAATCAGTATAGAAATGCGCCAGCCAAACTCACGGTTATTTTTGTTTAGTAAGTTGTGCTGTAAAGTAGCATTTTGTTAGTTAGTGCTCTGTCGGCTCCTGAAAATATAGAATGATGAATGTGAATCAGGTTAATTGTAAAAATCATTTGCCTATACGTTCCGCTTATACGTCCACAGCGTGAGCGGTACAAATACCACGAGGATAACGAGCGAACCTGCAAGCGCGAGCCAGAAGTCCGTGCCGATGGTGCCGTTCCCAAGTATTTCACGCACGGCCGTTATGGCTTTGGAGACAGGGTTAATATAGTCGGCAAAGACACGGATTACGGTAGGCATCGTTTTGGTTGGAACAAAAGCGTTTGATAAAAACGTCAGCGGGAACATGATAAGCATTGCGAACGTTGACGCAGAGGATACGGATTTTGCCGTCATCGCTACGAATGCAAAAAGCCAGCTTAAGCACCAACCGACAAACATCACAAATCCTATGGAGGCGACAACGTTTAAGAATCCCGGTCTGTACCCGATAATCGCGCCGACGGCGAAGACGATCGCACCCGCGATTGCATAGCGCAAGAGATCGGCTGTCAGTGCGCCCGTAAGCGGCGAAATCCGCGCGATGGGCATGGACTTAAAACGGTTGGAGATGCTCTTATCCGTATCCTCCCGCAGTTGGGTGCCCGCGTTGCCGCAAGACGTGACGCAGGTCTGAATTAAAATTCCCGGAATGATAATCGGTAGATAACTTATAATGCCGCCTGCAATAGCGCCGCCGAAAAGATAGGTGAACATCAGGGTGAACAGAATCGGCATCAGCGTAACATCCAAAAGACTTTCGGGGTTGTGAATGACTTTGAGGAGTGTCCTGTACGCAAAAGTGAACGTGTTCTTCACCGCGGTGCCGAAGCCGACGCGGTTTTTCAATTCACGCCTGTACGCAGGAATAATATCTATGTTTGTCATCATAAAACAGCCTCCTTTTTGTCACCCGTAAGGGCAAAGAACACTTCGTCAAGAGACGGTTCGCGCACGTTTATGGCAGTGATGTCGATTTCCGCTTCTTTTAGCATCGTCAGGACGTCCGCAAGTTTGGCGGTATCGGACAGCGGCGCTGTGATTTCAGCCGCCTCCGAGACTTGCGCCCTGCCACCGAGAATTTTTTCAGTGATTTGTGCGGCTTTCAGTGCGTAGTCGGGATTTTTCACTGTAAGTTGGAGACTTGACATGCTTACGGAGCGTTTCAACTTAGTGGGCGTATCGTTCGCAACAACCCTGCCTTTGTCGATGACGACGATATTGTCGGCAAGCTGGTCGGCCTCATCAAGGTACTGCGTTGTCAGCAGAATAGTGGAGCCGTTTTTGACAAGCGTTCGGATTGTCTGCCACATCTGCGTCCTTGTGCGCGGGTCAAGCCCTGTCGTCGGCTCATCAAGAAAGATAAGAGGTGGGCTGGACAGCAGGCTTGCCGCGAGGTCGAGCCGCCGGCGCATACCACCTGAAAACTTGGAAATTTTGCGATTTGCCGCTTCCGACAGTGAAAATTCCTCCAACAGTTCCTCGGCTTTGTGTTTCGATTCGGCGCGGGAAAAACCGAGCAGACGGGCAAAGATTTTTAAGTTCTCCATAGCCGTCAGGCTTTCGTCAATCGTGGCGTATTGCCCCGTCAAACCGATCAGCTGGCGTACAATCTGTGTTTCCTTCCTCACGTCGTAGCCGAAGATTTTGGCGGTTCCTGCGTCCGGTTTCCAAAGCGTCGCAAGCATGTTGATCGTGGTCGTCTTGCCCGCGCCGTTGGGCCCCAGCACACCGCAAATTGTGCCTGTCGGAATCGTGAGGCTCACGCCGTCAACGGCTCTGTTTTTGCCAAACGTCTTAACCAGCCCGACCGCTTCGACAGCCGGTACGCTGTTTGTAATCCTGCTCATAAAGACACCTCCATTTTTTGTTTACACCCATATCTTACAGCCGTAGTTTAAACGGAGGTTAAATTCAAGTTAAACGGATTGTAAACCGCGCTCCCTTCTTTACTTTACTCTCAACTGTGATTTGAAAATTGTGGAGCTCCACAATCCTTTTTGCGAGCGACAGTCCCAGTCCGTTGCCGCCGAGCGCGCGATCTCGTGCCTTGTCGGCTCTGTAGAGGCGCTCGAAAATATGGATCAAATCGCTCTTCGCAATACCTATGCCGCTGTCGGCAATTGTGACCGTGTCGTCGGACAGTTGACGGTAATCTCTCCACCGCTGGGCGTGAATTTAATAGCGTTATGGAGCAGATTCACCCACATTTGCGATAGCAAATCCTCATCGGCGGTTATGGTGTGTTTCGGCAAGTCAACATTAAGGTCTATATTTTTCGCTGACCACTGCGGTTCAAGCGGCAGGATAATGGAGCACTACAATAAAAGTGCAGTAGCAAATCGCAAAAGACTGAGAACCTGCTGCAGCAAGACTTTACGGCCGAGGATCCAAACAGGAAATGGCTCACAGATAGGCAGCCTTTTATGCGGAAGCGCTTGCCTTCCTTGACCATCTCCACGCCCTTACGCTGAAGGTACTCAAGCAGACTGATGTTTTTGGCTTTCTGAATGGTTTCTTTTGAATATGGTTGCATGTCAATCCTCCTTTCGCCTGATAGGCAACAAAAAGCCGGTGGACAAAGGCCCACCGGTAAAATCAACGCATGTTAATTGTGATGTGTACTAATGGTTCTGGGGAAAAGCGAAAACACATATGCTTAAGTGGTGATGTATATGGACACAAATTCCGATTTTTGCAGGTTTACGCCGGAACAGATTGCTACTGTTGCGTTTGCTTTTGCTATGTCGTTGTATGATGGAAATTCGGCGAATGAGCTTGGGGTTTTAAGCAGCTTTTTCTTTAATGTTGGCTCTGTCGTGGGACTTTTATCGCGTCAAAAAGCGCTTATAGAAAGTAATGAGTGCCATCCGTCACATGATTGTAACTGAATTGTGAGTGTCTAAAAATGTTTATGACACCGCCGTAAACGACAGCTGCATGTTGCCGTTATCTGCCTCAATGCTTGGCCATCGGCGGCTGCCGAGCTGTCCGACCAATTTGATATGCCCGGTGCCGCCCGGAGACAGCACGCCCAACACCGTAGAGGCCCCGCCTGCCAGCTGCACGCACTTATTGTCTATCTCCGACCAGGTGGTGTTTCCGGATGCCGCTTCCTCGACTTGTGCACCCAAGATGAAGCCATTAGTGCCGGTAAGGGAAGATGCCAAGCTTTGCAGCGTCACCTTTGCACCGACGTGGGTATTGCTGTTGGTCAAAGTGATATCCTGTGCTGCAAATGGGGTGCTGAGGTTATTGGGATCAACCGAATAGGTAACGCCGGATGTGTAGGACACACTTACTGACCGGTCGATGTTGGATACCGTAACCGGATAGGTGCAGGTGTTGCCGGCGTTATCCGTCAGCGTAAAATCATAAGTGCCGTTGCCCGTAGCGGTGTAGCTGCATATGTTGCTGTTTACTGTTGTGCCGTCCGGCGCGGTTCAGATTGGTTGCCGAGTGGTGTCATTGTAGCGTTCGTAGGCACGTTTCTATTGCAATCTCATCCAAAATAATAGATAATAGTAACAAATCATACATTCACTTAAATTTAATGATATGGCGGGTGAAGAGACAGTGAAATCATTTCCCCGAATGATGATCTGTGCGACATTAACATCAAGTCTGGTTGTGTCAATGGCTGGCTGCGAAAACCGACCCATTAGGGTGACGCCATCTCCGGCAGAGACTTCCATTGAGGCAGTCTCTCCATCTCATATTACAAATTGGAGAGCCACGTTTGCAGGTGCGACTCTTTGCCTTGGAAGTGACGGACCGTGCATCGGGCTTATGGTGCCAATCAATCCAAGTGTCGCACTAAGTAAAATCTCATCTTGGTTGCAAAACAGCAAACCTTATGCGGGTGATGTGCCGCAATCTACAGACAATTTAATTTTTAATGGAAACATCGGACCGTCCGAACTGAATATCATGACTGCACAAAAAACGCATATAGAATTGCAGCCCGCTTGGTATGTGGTGTGTGCATCACCCGGATATCAGGTGAAATATGTCTATGATGTGCTGCGTGTGGAAGAGAACGGGAAGAATACATATCTAACCTGCAGCCCGCTTTTTGATTGGTTAAAAAACGATAAATGGCGCACAGAGTTTAAAGCACAATAGTCATTTTTTGAAATGACATGCGCTGACGCATCGTAGTTGTCACGTTCCGGATTGAGGTAACTACCATAATCCTGTGAGCGGCTGCCTCTGTATCCGTAGTTACCACAAGATGATTCGGAGTAACTACGGTATGTTTTTGCCCGCACATAATCGTATTAAAGTGTGCCCGGTCCATCACACCGCTAACATACATGATACAAAATTAGAGATACAACCCGAAAAAAGACTTTTAAAAAGTACACGGCAATCAAAAGATTTCGCACCGATTCAGGGTATCGAAAATTCCTTGAAAGGGACGTGCTTATTATAATTTCCGGTTCACTTGGAGCACTCCATTTTTAACGGGTGCAAGCATAGACTTTTTTGCTATGAAAGGACAAATACATAATGAAGTTCAAAAATCGTATAAACAAAAAGACGCTATTCTGGAGCTATCTTGTGCTCATGTTGGTAGTAAAACTTTTCCTATCCACGGGTTTCCGGGTCTGGGCTTTTGGGGACAATCCTTATGATGACGGTATGATGGTACTGGAAGCGACTAAGCTGATCGATTATAAATGGCTGGGGCATTTTACTCAATACACACTTGCGAAAGGTATGATCTTTCCACTATACCTTTGTTTGATTAATAAAATTGGTCTGCCCTTTCTATTTTCTATGGTGCTGTTAAGTTTTGGCGCTTGTGTGACATTCGTGCTTGCTATTCGTAAGCTTATACCTAACCGTTTATTACTTGCTCTATTCTTTACTGTACTAATGTTTAATCCCATTTCAAACTACTACTGGACGTTTAATCGTGTTTACCGCGATTCTATTTATAGCTATCTTGTGATTTTTTCCTTTTCGTTTATCATTGCGCTCTTTTTAAATCGGACAGGTACTTTGCGCAAGACTTTCTTTCTAAGTATTGGCACAGGAATTTCACTTGCCGCAGTCTGGCTTGCCAGAGAGGATTCTCCTTGGATAGTTCCCTATGTAGGGCTTGCACTCTTGATTACTGTCGTCTCAATCCTCCTCAATAAAGAGCTGCATCATAAATTTAAAAGATTACTGGCGATTGGAATCACACCAGCAATTCTGATCATCAGCATACTTGGTGTTTCCACAATTAACTACATTGGATATGGTGTTTTTGCGACCAATGAATTCACAGGTGGATCGCTTCCTGTTTTGATGAAAGAACTCCAAAGTATAAAGCCGGATGTCTGGATGGCTAAAGTACCCATTCCGGAATCTACCAGAGAAAAGGCGTATGCAGTTTCCCCGACTTTTGCAAAACTGAAACCCGTGCTGGAAACGCACGGTTTTGTAACTTTATCCAATGGAAACCCAACTTGTGATATGCTTGTTTGGGCAGTGGTAGACAGCGTGCAGTACGCAGGTATGACTGATGGAAAATCAAGTCAGCTGTTTTATAAAAAGGCAGCTGCAGAGATTCAAAGCGCTATAGACAAGGGAGAGCTGCAAACCCGGGGTGGCTATGTTTCGGTATTTGAATCACCTTGGGATAATCGCTACATAACGCCGCTTCTTCAGTCGCTGAGCGAAGCAATCCATATGACGGTATCTATGAAGGGCTATCATTCTGCACATCTTGAGGTCCAAAATGTTCCTTCCTCAGGAACGGACGCACAAATAAGACAGATCGAAGAAGTAACCAATAATCTTGCATATTATAAAAGTGAGGTGTTACCCGAACGAAAAAGCAAAGCTGATTTTCTCAGTCAGGTGAGGCTGCTATATGAAATGTGTAATCCGGCAATCACAGCGCTGGGAATTTTGTGTTACATCTATATTTTTATTCGGTTTCTGCTCAGTATTCGTTCGAAGAAATATGTGCATTTTGAAGCATGGATTATTCTTACAGGACTCTATTTGAGCTATTTGCTGCGTCTATCACTGATCTGCTATTCAAACGTCAGCTGCAATTTTATGCTCTATCCGATGTATCTTGCTCCTGCTTACTGGTTAATTCTGATGACTACTTTCTTAAGCATTATGATTGCGGGAAAAGATCTTTGGCATAGCTTAAAAGACAAGATATACACTCCCAAGATAAGGCCAGACCATTCTTGATAATCTATTGAGTGTTATCGATCTTTGAACAAAACCAAAAATTTCTATATAAAAT
>NZ_JBDNLG010000091.1:0-12338 GCF_047718355.1 Ethanoligenens sp. | reverse complement strand
AATTATGAGATGGGCATGTGATACAATAATTTCAGCAAAAGAATAATAATTTTATTCAAATTAGCAGGAGGAAATGTATCATGTCTGAAAATTGGCTTGAACTGTCTGGAAAAACTGTGATTGTTACCGGAGCAGCTTCCGGGATTGGCAAAGCTATTGCGGCAGAACTCGTCCGTTGCGGTGCAAACACTGTGGTAACAGATTTGGCCGTAACGGATGGGGACGATCAGGACGGCGCGTATTGCATCCAATCGGATGTGACCAAAAAAGAAAGCATTGAAAATCTGGTTGCGAAGACGCTGGAGAAATTCGGCCGGGTAGATGGGATTGTCAATAATGCAGGCATCAACTTCCCAAGACTGCTGGTCGATCTTTTTCACACACATCCGGAATACGAGCTTTCCGACCGTGATTTTGGCGCGATGGTTGGTGTCAATCAAAAGGGACTTTTCTTGTGTGCACAGGCAGCAGCCAAACAAATGATTAAGCAAGGAGGCGGTGTAATTATCAATGTTTCTTCCGAATCCGGGCAGGAGGGTTCCGCCGGGCAAAGCTGCTATGCCGCAACAAAGGGCGCGACGATTGCGTTTACCCGCTCTTGGGCAAAAGAACTTGGCCCCCAGAACATCCGGGTCGTAGCGATCGCACCGGGCATACTTGAAAAGACCGGGCTGCGGACGGATGCCTATAACAACGCGTTGGCCTACACAAGAGGCACGACTCCCGACAAACTAAACTCAGACTACTCAAAATCCATTCCACTTGGCCGTCCGGGCAAACTCTCAGAAGTGGCAAACCTGGTAACGTTCCTTGTTTCTGAAAGGGCGTCGTACATCACAGGTACCTGCATCAACATTTCAGGTGGTAAGTCCCGGGGCTAAATTCGATTCAAAGCATGGGGGAAATATGGAGAGGTTCATTTCACAAAACACGGAAGAAGATTCCTATCTGCTTAAAAGTGAGCGACAGGGTGACATTATTAAATATGCAACTAAACATGCCTCATTTTCCGTCGGTATGCTTGCCAAAAAGCTCAAGGTCAGCTCTAAGACAATCGTCAATGACACAAAAATAATGAATACCCTGTTTCATGGCGCGGCGGAATTCCAAGGAGAACATGGTACATTTCAGCTTTGTGTTTACAATCGTGACCGGTTTCAGACCCTATCAGATCAAATATGCGGGCTCGGCAATTATGACCCCAGCTCACAGCGCGTTGCCTGTATCATTCAGACGTTGTGGCAGAGCGGCAAGCCATTTTTGATTGACGATTTGGCGGAGGAGATGAATGTAAGCCGCTCCACCTTGAATATGGATCTGAAACATGCGCGGGAACTCTTACGTCCTTATGATGCGGAAATTGTCGGAAAACCCAATTCCGGGCTCCGGTTAAAAGACAATGAATTCCTTATGCGGCTGTTTGTGGTGGAGAATATTTATGAAACGATCTATCCCGAGGGTTTTGAGAAATATGTGCCAGAGGATCTTCATAGACGGATTGAACGTATCGGACTGGACGCGGTCAACAAAAAACGATTTTATCGGTTCCTGACCGTATTGATTGACCGTGTGCAAGCGGGCAACACCATCACAGAATTACCTGCGCAATATGCAGATATCGCTAAAGCCGCTGTCTTTCTTCTGATGCCGCCCATTGTCAAAACGATTGAGGAATTTCTGCAAACGTCCCTTCCGGTTCCGGAACAGATCTTTTTATCGCTTCCAATAATTGGAATGCAGACGCCGACAAATATCGAGGCAATCTCGCAGATTCCTGTCCGGCAGGACGTCAACCTTCTTTTGCGGCAAATCACAGATCAAATCCAGAAAGAACTAAATCTCAATATCTCGTGGCAAGAGTTTCCGCTTGATTTTCTATATCATATTGATTTTTTAATTAACCGCCTGTTGTATAACTGCCAGGTAAAAAGCCCAATCATCAGTGAGATTCAGCAGGATTCTCCATTGTCATTCTTAATGGCTAAAATTGCGGGACAGGTGATCGAAAAGTATTATCGAAACCAATTTGTCATTTCTGATGACGAACTCTCCTACATTGCGGCGTATTTCAACGTGTTTTTCCTCGAGAACAAAATGCAGTTTAATGAAAACTGTAACATGGTCATTGTTTGCGGTGCCGGACGTGCGATTGCACGATTGGTAACAGCTCATTTAAAAAAGGCGCTGAACATACATACCAGCATCGACCTGCTTCCGGATTTCGAGGCTACCAGAGAGAACCTTGCCAAATATGACCTGATTTTCACAACCGAAGACACAAGACGACTGTCTTCTATTTCAAACAGACCCATTATTTCGATCAATCCGGTTTTCGGTGAACATGAAATCACCGTTGATATCGAACGGGCTAAATATTTTGACCAACTGCGTTCGCCTAATGTGGAGTTGAATTCACTGCTTTTAAACATTTTGCAGCCCGCCTGCTTTTTTACGTTGGATGTGAAAAAGTCATATCAGGAAAACATTCAGGTCATGCTGAAGGTGTTGACAGATCAGGATCTGCTGGATGAGGATTTTCCAGATCGCCTCGCTAAACGTGAAAAAGAAGGCACGATGGTTTATGAAAACGGTGTTGCTTTTTTGCACACCACCAATAAAGGATCGGTTGGGCCGGTCTTGGCATTGGGCGTGCTACAGAACCCATTGCACCACGAAGGGCGCGAAGTCAAAATTGTTTTTCTTTTGGGGATTCAAGAGAACAGCGGTACATCTGATACACTGATTATCCGTATTTATGAGGAAATTATACGAATTTCCCGTTCACCTCAGGTTATAGAAAAACTGTCTCAGGTAAAAAGTTATTACGAATGCTTGGGCGTTATCCAAAGAGAACAGGATCTGTTTTCGTTTTAATCCTGTCGGCGTACTCACTGGAAGGGAGCGTGGCTGTTTTGGGGACTTGGTTGGTTATTTTCGTGTTGGCAGGTGCTTTTCTGTTGCAGACGGTACTTTCCTATTTTCAGACGCGATATTACACGAGGGAGTTCGTCCGGCTGCGCAAAATGGGCCGGGTGGTCATTGGAAGGAAACGCGGGATCATTTCTGCCGGCACCTTGGTGCTGTTTGCAATCAATGCGGAGGGCGTCATCCTGACAGCGAGCAGAATTCAAGGTGTTACCGTATTTGCCCGCGGCAGACAGCTCAAAAGATACGACGGCAAATCCATTGCTTCGTTGACCGTAGAGGATTGCAAGACTGAAAACAAATTGCTGCAAAAGGCGATTCTCAATGCGGTTTCCAATTATAATACAATCATGAGCGGTGGACAGATTCCACCGTCACCCAGTTTTTTTCAAAAAATTGGTTTGTTTTTCAAACAGAGAGTTGCTAAAAGCAAGGCCTAAAAAGAAAGGGGAATATTATCATGAGTATCATTGTTGCATTTGCCAATGGGTTTATCTCGTTATTCCAGGCAGGCGCCACCGTTTTTATTGGGTGGATAAAGACGATTGTACCTCTGGTTTTGATCTTGTTAGTCGCTATGAACGCCCTGATTGCGTTGATTGGTGAAAAAAGAATCAACAGTTTTGCAAAAGTTTGCGCGAAGTCCCCGTTTTTGAGGTATATGGTTCTGCCGGTAGTGGGTGTTTTCATGCTGTGCAATCCGGCTTCCCTGACGCTGGGGCGGTTCTTCCCAGAGTTCTATAAACCCGGCTATGTTGCTTCCGCCATGGAGTTCAACCACACCAATATGGGTCTTTTCCCACATGTGAATCCCGGAGAACTCTTCATCTATCTGGGTATTGCAAACGGTATCAAAACACTTGGACTCAGCACGACCGATTTGGCTGTACGTTATTTCCTGGTTGGCTTAGTTTTGAACCTGATTAGCGGCTGGGCCACTGACTTCACCGTACGGTTTGTTGAAAAACAACAGCATATTCGTCTGAGTAGAAAAATAGGTGTTCCCAATACCGTGTTAACAGAAGTGTAAGGTGTAAGGGAGGATAAAGATCATGGGCAACTATCGTGCTGTAAAAATTGTTAAGGGCGGTGCAGGTTTCGGCGGCCCGCTCATCATCCAACCAACCGATGAACGCAATAAAATTGCATATATTACAGGGGGCAGGAAACCTCCTGTGGTGGATAAACTGGAAGAACTTCTGGGACTTGAATCCATCAACGGCTTCAAGACCGGCATCAAGGACTCTGAAATTGCCGTCATCGTGATTGACTGCGGCGGAACCCTGCGTTGCGGCATCTACCCACAGAAAAAAATTCCGACGGTCAATGTAATGCCTGTTGGAAAAAGCGGACCACTGGCGAAATTCATTACGGAAGATATTTATGTATCGGATGTGGGGCCGGAACAGGTCTCCCTGCTGGAAGAAGACAGTGCGGTACAGGAAGCCTCCGCTTCTCCCGCAGTGTCCAAGGAAGCACCCGTCTCCCCTGCCAATCCAGAGAGAAAATACAAGTACTCAAGCGATAAGAAAATTTCGGAAACCATGAAGGATTCCCCCAATAGAAACTGGATGACGTCAATTGGCGTGGGTGTTGGTAAAGTTGTGAACGTGCTGTATCAGGCAGGTCGCGATGCCGTTAACACGATGCTCCACACCATCATCCCGTTCATGGCCTTCGTCGCCATGCTGATCGGTATTGTGAACGCTTCCGGTTTTGGTAACTGGTTTGCCAAAATCATGACCGGTTTGGCCGGGAATGTCTGGGGCTTGGTGCTTTTGGGCTTTATCTGCTCACTGCCATTTCTTTCCCCATTGCTGGGGCCCGGCGCCGTCATTGGCCAGATCATTGGCACCCTGATCGGTGTGCAGATTGGCAAAGGGACTATCCCGCCGCAGTTGGCACTTCCCGCGCTGTTTGCGATTGATGTGCAGGATGGATGCGATTTCATCCCAGTGGCTCTTGGTCTTTCCGAAGCGGAGGAATCTACGGTGGAGATCGGTGTACCCGCAGTCCTGTATTCACGGTTCTTGACCGGTGCGCCACGTGTACTGCTTGCATGGGTCGCCAGCTTCGGTTTGTACGCTGCTAAGTAAACGACTGTAAATCTTATTGATAGAATGGGGGAAGCGCTTGCATTATACTAAGCGCGCAACATTATGAGTACTGTATATGAAACTATCGTGACCGCCATGGGATCGGAAGTAAACAGCTTTCAAGACGAACAAATGTTTATCCTTTTCGGTCCACAAGCGCCCGACACGCTTCGCGACTATTGCTATGTGATTGACGTCAATTCGATCAACGGAAACATTGCGCCAAACCAAAATGCAACCATTGACGGTCAAACGTATAGAATCACAGCCGTGGGCGATTTGGTCAATAAGAACTTAGGGAACCTCGGCCATGTCACGTTCGCGTTTACGGGAGATAAGCACGCGGAACTGCCGGGCACGATCTATTTGGAAAATCAACCGCTTCCCGTCTTGCAGATTGGCTCCAAAATTGTCATCTCCGCTTAAACGAATAGCATACAGCCCTGGTGTGTATCCTTATGACGAACATAGAGAAAATTAGAAAAATATAGAGGGAACTATATACGACGACCTGCTGTGAGACTATCGCATTTCCACCATATAGCACATGTGCAATTCGTCACATCTAAACCCGCAGCAAAGAGAAGCCCGGTAAACAGCTCATCAGGCCGTTTGCCGGGCTTCCCGTTATCATACTCACAAAAAATTCTGTCCCGCTCACGGTTCAGACGGCGCGGACGGTGTGTCGGCAGATTGCGCCGGGCTGTGCTGCCGTTCTTTGGCACGCTGCGTAAAAATAATATGGCGGGCAAACACAGCGGATGACGCATTATAGTACGGCATAACATAAAAGGCGGGGAAAATGAGATAGCAGAGAAGCCACCAGAGTAAAAAAGAAAGCTGAAACTTGATGATCTCCCAGCGGAACCCTTTGGAATAACGCGCCGCCGTGCGCACGCAGTCGTTTGCCGTGCGTTTGCTGTCTTCCACCAGCAAATACCGTGCGGGAAAATATCGAAGAGAAACTGCCACAATCACAAGCGACGCAAATACGAACAAAACCAGCCCCAATACGAGCAGAAGATTAGCCAACAAGGTGTCTGCTCCACCCAGCAAAAGCGCATATATGGTCAACAGGGCACCGGGAGCAGCATAAACGGGAATCGCCCATAGCACCATCCGCCAAAGGATATGAAGCCCCAGCAGAATACTTTTCCCATACAGTCTGAACGACCCATACCATCCAAAAACATCGCCGATGGGCGTTTCTTTTCGGTCTACCAGCTTCCAATACCATTCCGCCTGTCCGTTTTTCAGCGGAGCGGTAAACAGAAAAAGTACCACAACAAATATACCGGATATCAGCATAGAAACTGGAGACGTATTGACAAAAGTATCCACACCGCTGCCAACGGTCTCCGGCACATTTACAACTTTTCGGACGCTCTGTTCCAACAGCGTAACACCGCCGAGCAGCAGCAAAAGCAAAAATGTGATAATAATTGCGCGCATCCAGTTACCGGTGAGCATCCGCCGGCCGTTTAACTTGGACTGAAACCGAATCCTTGACATTTTATCACTCCAAAACATCTCGCAATAAGCAATACCGTTATTCTACCCTGTATTGTGCTAAATGTCAAAGGGCGGGCACAGTCTTCTTTTACGCTCAGGCGAGGTCCTTCCGGGAAAAGGAATCACCCGCGGCCACGCGGTTGATAGCGGACAAAATACCCCGGATAGATGCGACAGTGATGTCTGAATCACGCCCCACGCCGAAAACGGTGCTTCCGTCCGGCGCGCGCAGCGCAATGTAACTGACTGCTTCGGAATCAGAGCCTTTCGCCACTGCCTGCTCGCTGTACGACAAAAATGTATACCCGGTTATCCCTGCTTTTTCCACCGCCTTGAAAAAGGCGTCGATTGCTCCGTTTCCTACCGCGTCAAGCTTCAGCTCGCGTCCCGCATGATTCAGGACGCCCTCAAAGCGTACACGTGCCGCGTTCTCTTCCTCGGAATGCGCAAACCGGTATTTTTTTAATGCATACGGGGCACTCACGTTGACATAATGCTGATTGAACAAGTCAAATACCGCTTGAGGCAGCAGCTCGGCACCGGTCTCATCACACGCCTGCTGAATGATTTCTCCAAAATCCGGATGCATCGGTTTTGGTAGTTCGTACCCGTAGACCGACTGCATGACGAACGCCGCACCACCCTTGCCGGATTGGCTGTTAATGCGGATGATCGGTTCATATGCGCGCCCCACATCAGCGGGATCAATCGGGAGATAGGGCACCTCCCAATAATCGGAACCTGTTTCCCGCATGTAAGCTTCGCCTTTGTTGATGGCATCCTGATGGGAACCTGAAAATGCGGTGAACACCAAATCTCCCGCATAGGGGTGACGTGGATGTACATCCATTTTGGTGCATTTCTCGTACACCGTGCGCACCGCCCGAATATCGCTAAAATCCAGCCGCGGATCCACACCCTGCGTGAACATGTTCAGGGCCAGCGTGACAATATCAAGATTGCCGGTGCGTTCGCCATTGCCAAACAGAGAACCTTCCACACGTTCCGCACCCGCCATCAAGCCGAGTTCCGCCGCCGCAGCGCCGGTGCCGCGGTCATTGTGCGGATGCAGGCTGATGATAGCATTCTCCCGATGCGGCAGGTGACTGATAAAATATTCGATCTCATCGGCGTACCCGTTCGGGGTACAACATTCCACCGTGTTAGGCAGATTGAGAATGATCTTGTTTTCAGGTGTGGCGTGCAGTGCTTCCATCACCCGTGTGCAGATAGCCACGGCGTTTTCCGGTTCCGTACTGGAAAAGCTTTCGGGAGAATACTCATAGCGGATGTGCATTCCCGGATCAGCTTCCGCCGTCAATTCGTGGACCAGCTCCGCACCCCGCACGGCGATGTCGATGATACCGGCCATGTCTTTTTTAAACACGACCTTACGCTGAAGCGTAGATGTGGAGTTGTAAATGTGAATGATGACGTTTTTGGCGCCGCGAATCGCTTCAAAAGTTTTGCGAATGAGGTGCTCACGTGCCTGCACCAGCACCTGAATGGTCACGTCGTCCGGAATGTGGCCGTCTTCTATGAGTGTGCGTATGATTTCGTATTCTGTTTCCGATGCGGATGGGAAGCCGACCTCAATTTCCTTAAACCCTACGTCAACCAGCAGGTGAAACATCTCCAACTTTTCCGTAAGGTTCATGGGCTGCACCAATGCCTGGTTGCCGTCGCGCAGATCCACGCTGCACCAGGTGGGGGCATGTGTGATGGTGCGTGTGGGCCAGATGCGGTTGGCAATGGGCACCCCCGGGAATGGGATATACTTCTGATAAGATGGTTTCATCCTGCAAGTTCCTCCTTGTTTTATCATGTCAAAATGGGCGCAAAAAATCCCCGTCCCCCATGCAGGGGCGGGGAAAAATTCCACGCGGTACCACCCTGATTCGGCGGCATATGCCACCCTTTGCAGACCTCCAGCAAGGTCCGGCACGATAACGCACGCCATGCGTCCGCCCTTCATCGGGGCGGCGACTCCGGGATGAGCTATCCACCTTCGCCAGTCCGTCCGCTCACACCACCCGCGGACTCTCTGTAGGGCTCGGCAAAGGTCTTATTCCCTTCACAGTCTTTCTGAATCAAAATTCATCTTATTTTTATCATAGCAATAGTAGAGGCGGTTGTCAAGGGTCTGTAAAAAAATATCGGCAGACAGCGTGCAGGACTACAATACATGTTGGACAGCGAAAGGGTGGCCAAAAAGAAAAAATGCGGAAACGAGCCGCATCGGTTAAAATGGAGTTACCACACAACCATTGATACCGAAAGGAGACCTGTTTGCGCATGAACAGCATCGCACAAGAGATGAAGTATAAGCAATCCCTTATCTGCTATGCTGAGAAATACGAAGTCAGCCATACCAGCCGCAAATACAACAACCATTAAGAGTGTGATTGAAACCTGATTAATACGTCCCCTTTAAATTGCAGCATCCCCTCGTCACCTTTTTTGATCGACTCGTATAACCATATTGAAACCGTGAATTTTTTAGTCCTACCTGCCACATCAAAAACAACAACATAATCAGTAACCGTCTTCGCCAATCCCATCGTGCCAACCGTTGTATAACTGGTATCGTATTTTTCCAATACTTTGGCTCTGGTTCTGACAGTCTTTTTAAATATTTCGGATAATGCCCTCCATATTAACAGAACTGCTAGCAGGAGTATAAAAAGATACGGGAGCATGGTAATCGGGTCAAAATGAAGAAGCGGCATAATTTCTTCCTCCGCATACATTTTACTACCGGGCAGTTGCAAAAGGAATCTGGAAAAGGGTCATGCAATCTTTGGTCGCAGAAACCCGAGTAAACACAGGAAGGGGCGAGAGGCCCCTTCCTAGTGACGATTTCTCATCCGCATACTCCTCTAAAACGCCTATGAGAACAGCTGATAGGACCTTTTCCGGAAATACGTTTCATCTTATGCAGCAAACATTGTTCAACCTGCATTTTTGCACAACACGAGTATACTATGAATTGGCTGGCTTGTCCACTGCGGGCCAAAGCGGTCGTGCGCGGATTGTAGAAACGAAAAGGCTGCACCGCCGCTTCTGTGTGAATTCTGTGAAAGCAGTTGCTTTTTGCGTCCCAGCGATTATAATTAAGTATACGTCCAATGGACGTAATGAATGCCAGCCGTTTTTACGGCAAAACCGGAGGAACTGCATGTCAGACTTTTTAAAACGAACCTGGGCGGAAGTCGATTTAGATAAGATAGAAAAAAATTACCGTGCCATCCGGGCTTATGTAAACCCCCGGAGCAAGATCATGACTGTTGTCAAGGCCGACGGTTATGGACATGGCGCTTCTTTTGCAGCGAAGACCTTTGATGAGGCGGGTGCGGACTGGTTTGCCGTTTCTAATATAGAGGAAGCCGAACAACTTCGCCTTTCGGGCATCCAAAAACCGATTCTGATTCTTGGATACACGCCTCCGGAGTTTGCGGCCGAGCTGATCGCCAAGCAGATTACACAGACACTGTTCAGCTTGGATTATGCTCAACAGCTCAGCACGGCGGCCGTGCAAGCCGGCGGCACGGTGGATGTACATTTGAAGCTGGACACCGGCATGTCCCGCATTGGTTTTTTGTATCATGGCGAGGCGGATACATCCGCGCTTTTGCACGATGCCTGCGGGGCAGCAAAACTGCCGGGTCTGCGGATTGGTGGGGTGTTTACGCATTTCGCGGTTTCGGATGAACCGGGAAACCCGTTCACTGCATTGCAGTTCAGCCGTTTCATCCACGCCATTGAACTGCTTGAAGAGAAAGGGGTGCATTTTGCACTGCGCCACTGCTGCAATAGCGCGGGGCTGCTCAATTACCCCGACATGCAGCTTGATATGGTACGCCCCGGCATTATTCTCTACGGGCTGACGCCGGCGGTTGGTATGCCGCTGCCGATTCAGCTGTATCCGGCAATGTCACTCAAAACAACGCTGTTTCAGACCAAGATGCTGGCTGCCGACACACCGGTCAGTTATGGCATGACCTACCGCACACCGTCGGAGCGTCGGTTGGGCACGCTGCCTATTGGGTATGCGGACGGTTATCCGCGCAGCCTTTCGGGCAAAGCGGATGTGCTTATCCGGGGCAAACGCGCGCGCATTGTTGGCCGGGTCTGCATGGACCAGTGCATGGCAGATATCACCGATATCCCGGAGGCCGAGAGCGGCGATGAAGTGACGGTCATCGGGTGCGACGGTACACAGGCAATCCCGATGGAGGAGATTGCCGCGCACATGGGGACAATCAATTACGAAACTGCCTGCCTGATCGGCAAACGGGTGCCGCGGGTGTTCTTTAAAGGGGGCCGACAGGTCGGGCAGCTTAATTATATCCTGCCATAAATAGATTCGCGGCGGAGCGGGTTAAGGGGTTCTTTGCTCCGACATGAATGTATACATACTGTTAAGAGGGAATCCGATATGCTTTATGTTACCGGGGATATTCACGCGGATCTGCGTGATTTTGAAAGCCGCCCGTTCGGCCGGGTGAAAAAAAGTGATTACGTACTGGTGTGCGGCGATTTCGGCATGATCTGGGACGATAGCCCGGAGGAAAAAAAGGCGCTTGAAAAACTGGGCAAGTCCAAGCACCCCATCCTGTTTGTCGACGGCGCACATGAAAATTTCGATCTGCTCGGAGCCTATCCCGTGGAGCAATGGAACGGCGGCGACGTGCAGGTCATTAGTGGTAATCTGATACATTTGATGCGGGGGCAGGTCTATACGATAGACGGCAAGAAGGTATTCGTTTTTGGCGGCGGCGAAAGCGATGACCGCGATATGCGCGAGCCCGGTACCGGATGGTGGCCGCAGGAAATGCCAAGTACGGATGAAATGCGCATCGGCATTGAAAATCTGGTTGCCAACGACTGGCGGGTAGATTATATTTTTACGTATGAGGCGCCGTCGAGTATGCGCAGGCTACTCGTGACCGATGCGCGTGAACTGAACGCATTCCACGTATATCTCGATCACATCCGTGAAAAATGCCAGTATGCGCACTGGATTTTTGGAAATTATCACTTTAACAAACGCCTTTCCACCAGCATGGATGTGCTATATGATGATGTTATTACCTTAATTACCAACAGCGATAAGTCTCGCACGTGATACGTGCCAATAACGCTGTCTGCCGATATTTTTACACGGTGTAGGTTTGTCAAACATGTTCGACATTCCACCTTGCCGTTGTGCCTTGGAGTGTCCGGTCGCATGAGCTTATGGCGGATGCCCAACTGATGGGCAGTATTTTAAAAAAAGTGGGGATGTTTCCTTTTTCAGGTAAATCAGTTGGTAAACTCAGAGCCATTATCGATCTGCACACGCTCGGCAGTTACGCCCCGGTGCTTGAACCACACGACGATTTTACGAAGAAAATCGGCAGAAGAGACGGATTGGGCCAAGCACATCTCCATGTGCTGTTTTAGATGGCTGTGCGGGCGTTTGGAGCGGTCTGCAAGTAATTATCCTGTGATGCCACCATACCGTGCTTTCCAGAAATAGATAAATGAACGACTGCGATTGTATTTGCGGCTGGTTCGGCTGACTCCGTATTTCTCGGCATAGCGGATAAGGAATTACCTCATCTCTTGTGTTATGCTATTCATGCGCAAATAGGTCTCCTTTCGATCCCAATAGTTGTGTGATAACTCCATGTTAACCGATGCGGTTCGTTTCCGCACTTTTTCCTTTCTAACCACCCCTTCGCTGTCCAACATCTATTGTAGTCCTATGAGCTCCTCAAAATAAAGTATCAAATTACTCTTGACTACTCTAAAATAATATGA